>SRXB01000122.1 GCA_009724975.1 bacterium
GATATCGTCAGCGTGCAGGCGACCTACTCCTTCTAAGTCAAGGTAAGACCAAAGCAAAAGGGCCGCTCCAATCGGGGCGGCCCTTTTTTTGTTTAAATTACTCCGGCTTTGGCGGTTTTGGCGGATTGATAAGGTGAAATTTCAGCGTGATGCGTATTCGGGCCGGATTGCGAAAGCTCGGGTAAGGGGGCTGATGAAAATTAATTCCGGCAGGCGGCAAAACCAAAGGCCGGTCTTTAGGAGCGGCTATCTCGTGACCGGCGCGGGCGTTTTTGAGATATTGGCCCTGACGGCGCGGGCTATCTCCTCGGGTGTGGGCTCCACTCCGCGCCCCTTGGAGTAGTCGGCCACCGATTTTAGAGCCTTGCGGATCGATTCCACCGCCTCGGAGTCCTTTTTGCCCGCCTTCATACCCTCGTTAGCGAGGGCAAGCATCTGCCCCATGCATTCGCCTCGGCAGCCGTATCTTCCGCACTCCTCGATAAGCTCCCTAAGCGGCTCCGAGCCGCCGCCAAGGCCGGAATACTGCGCGAGCGGCGGTTCCAGCGCGGCTTTTTCCACCTCGGTTAGTACTACCGCGCCCGAAAGCTGGTCGCCAATCGGCTCGGCTCCCCAAAGGGGGAGGGGGCTTGCCGCAATAGCCGCCAGCAGGGCGGCAGTGAGCACTTTCTGTGTCAGCTTCATTGTTTTTGGCCTCCGTGTTTTTCCCGTTAATTTAAGAATAGCAAATTAAAGGACAAATTAAATGCCGATTTTAATCGCAGGAAAGTTGCAACCTCCTTGACCCCAAAGTGGTTTGGGCGGTAGCCTTTGAACCGGCGTTTTCCATAAAACGGCATTTGCCCGGATTTTTAGGCGATGGATTTTTTAAGAAAATACAAACTCAGCACCCAGCTTCTTTTGATGGTGTTACCCCTTGTTCTGGGCGCGGTGATGTTCACCGGCCTCATCATAGGGACGATATCCTCGAATCTCGCTTCCCAGGGGATAACCAAGACCTCCCGCGACGACCTTACCCACCTCGCCGAGTTCTCCATAGACCTTCTGGGTTCCCATTACCGCCAGTACGAGGTTTACAAGGAGGACAAGAAGAACACGGTGAGGGAGGAGCTTCGGTCCCTCGTTAATTTCGCCGCCAAGCTGGTGGACGAGCAGGAGTCTTCAATAAGGCGCGGGCAGACGGGCCGGAATGCGGCGCGGGCGCTGGTGGGCAAGGCTCTCAAGGAGATAAGCGTAGGGCCGGGCGGCTATCTTTACGCCATGAACACGAAAGGCGACCTTCTCGTGCACATAGCGCAGGAGGGGACGAACATTTTAGACGCCCGCGACGAATCGGGGCGCTATTTCATACGCGAGATGTGCCAAAAGGCGGCGGCTTCGAAGGAGGGCGAGGTCCTTTACATCGAATACCCCTGGAAAAACGCCATCCTCGGGGAGAAAGAGGCGCGCCGCAAGATAGTGGCATATCGCTATTACCCTAAATGGGACTGGATTTTGGCGGCGGGGTCCTATTTCGACGAGACGGTTGAGCAGTCCTCCTTCGAGAAGCGGGCTTTCGAGGAGCTCAAATCAACCATAAAGAAGAAGAAGGTCGGCACGACCGGCTATATCTACGCGATTGACGAGAAGGGCACCGCGGTTGTCCACCCCTTCCGCGAGGGGCAGAGCCTTTACGACGAGCGCGACCACAAGGGTGGCTATTTCATCCGCGAGATGGTTGAGAAGAAGTCGGGCTGGATAGAGTATCCGTGGCAGAACGAGGGGGACGCCGAGCCGCGCATGAAAATCGTGCGCTACGAGTATTTCGCGCCGTGGAAGTGGGTGGTGGCGGTAGGCTCTTACCGCAACGAGTTTATGCAGGACGCCGAGCTTATAAGCGGCAGGGTGCTCGTGGTGATGTTTTTGGCGGTGGGTTTCGGTATGATACTCTCCATCGTGCTGGTTTACCGCATGTCGCTCTCCTTCACCATGCCCATCACCCGCATGACCCAGATTCTTCGCAAGGTCAAGGGATCGCGCATGGGCGGAAATATGGACGAATCCGGCAGCGACGAGCTCTCCGAGCTGGCCAAGGCCTACAACCGGATGACCGAATCCCTTGAGCGCCACCTTGAGATGGAGTCGAGCCTCGCCCAGCAGGGGAAGATGGCCTCGCTGGGAGTCTTGTCTTCTGGCGTCGCCCACGAGATAAACAACCCGCTGGGGATAATACTGGGGTATGCGGCGTACCTTGAAAACAAGCTGCCGCCCGACGATCCCAACCTGAAATACGTGCAGGAGATAAAGCGGGAGTCAAAGAGGTCCAAAAAGATTGTCCAGGACCTTTTGAGCTACGCCCGCGCGCCGCGCCTGGCCTTCGAAGAGGTGGACGTCGCCGCGCTGGTGTCGGAGATTACCGATTTCGCCAAAAATCACGCCGATCTGGCCGGAATAATAATGGTGCGCGACTTCGAGCCCTGCTTAAGGAGGATACGCGCCGACGCCGACCACTTAAAGCAGGTCTGCATAAACCTCATCCTGAACGCGGGTGCGGCGATGAGCGGCCACGGCACCCTTACCATAAGCGCACACAACGAGGGGGAGGATAAGGTCCGCATCGTCTTCGACGATACCGGCCCCGGCATCGACCCCGAAACCGCGGCCCGCATTTTCGAGCCCTTCTTCACCACGCGGCAGGGTGGCACGGGCCTTGGCCTTTCGATAACGAAGCAGATTATCGAGCGCCACCGAGGCTCCATAGAGGTGGTTAGCGAGCCGGGCAAGGGAACAAGGGTAATCGTGACTCTGCGGGTGAACCCGGAAGGGTATTGAGATGCCTAAAAGGAAGATTCTCTTCATAGACGACGAAGTGGGAATGTGCCGGATGGCCGAGGCTATTCTCTCCGACGCGGGTTTTTCGGTCACCGCCACCACCGACGCCGTCGACGCGATGGCCAATTACAGGCCAGGGCGCTTTGACCTCGTGGTGACCGACGTCAAGATGCCCGTGATGGACGGCCTTGAGGTGCTTAGCCGCGTACGGGCGCAGGAGCCCGCCCCTCCGGTGATAGTCGTCACCGCCTTCGCCACCCTTGAAACCTCCATACACGCCCTCCGCAAGGGGGCCTACGACATGCTGACCAAGCCCTTCGAGCCCGAGGAGCTAATCCACCGCATAAAAAACGCCCTTGCGCAAAAAAGGCTTCTGGACGAGAACAGCGAGCTAAAAAAAGAGCTTCGCGGCCAGCGCGAGATAATAGGCGAATCCCCGGCGCTCCTCTCGGTCCTTGAGACGGCGGCCAAGATAGCCGAGCGCGATATTCCGGTGCTTATCACGGGCGAATCCGGCACGGGCAAGGAGCTGGTCGCCCGCGCCATACACAATCGCTCCCCGAGGCGAGAAGGCCCCTTCGTGGCTATAAACTGCGGGGCTCTCCCCCCCTCTTTACTTGAGGCGGAGCTTTTCGGGGCGAAAAAAGGCTCCTACACCGGAGCCGACGCCGACCGCGCAGGTCTAGTGAAGGCGGCTGACGGCGGCACCCTCTTCCTCGACGAGGCGGGCAACCTGCCGGAGCCGGTCCAGAAGATTCTCTTGCGCTTTTTGCAGGAGCGCGAGTTCTACCGCGTGGGCGACAGCGACCCCTCCACGGTGGATGTGCGCGTGGTCGCCGCCACCAACGCCGACCTGATGGCCGAGGTGAGGGAAGGGCGCTTTCGGGAGGATCTCTTCTACCGGCTCGCCGTGGTGAAAATAGCAATGCCGCCCCTGCGCGACCGCAAGGAGGACATCCCCCTCCTTTGCGCCAATTTCATCAAGGAGCAAAACCTCGTCTTCTCCACCGCCATCAAGGGGCTCACCACGCAGGCGCAGGACGCCCTTTGCGAATACGACTGGCCCGGCAACGTGCGCCAGCTAAAGAACGTAATCGAGGGGGCGATGGCCCTTGAGGACAGCGACCAGATATGCGTCGAGACGCTGGCTCAGTTCATCCCGCTGCCCGAGCGCAGCGGGGGCGAAAGCGCCGCCGACTACCTCTTCGCCCTGGAAAAGTTCGAGAAAGAATACTTTTCCGAGATTTTAAAGAGCTGCGGCGACAACGTTGAGGAGGCCGCCGCCCGCGCCGGAGTCAACCTCGCCACCTTCTACCGCAAGATGAAGCGCTACGGGCTTAAGCGGAAAAAATAATCCTTCGCATTCTTGCGAAAATCCCCAAAACTCTTTCGCATTTTTGCGAAAAAGCAAAAAATAACCTGTAATTACCGGATAATTTAAACGCCTCCCCTTCGATGCGAAGAGGAGGCGTTTTTTTGTTTTTTGCCCAAAAGCGAAAAGGGCGGTTTTGACCCCGCTTCGCGTTCGCCAGTTAAGACTATGTAATTACTGGATAAATTAAATAATAAACAACGTTTTGCAGGGTTGGCACGAAGATTGAAAGAATAATCGCCCGAAAGGGAGAAAAAAGTGAACGCTCAACCAATCTCTACAACCAGCGCCTCCTCCGAAGCCAAAAAAGTGGTCTGCCGCTTCTTTGGCCGCGAGGGTTGGTGCGACGTCGGCGGGCCGGACCCCTCCGCCCACGATGTGGAGACGATGGTTCGCTTTTGCAATGGCCGCTTCGGCGGTTGCGCCCGCTACCGCATGCTGGCAGAAAAGTGGAGCGGCATGGCCCCCGTCGAGGGCGAGCTTCCGCGCATTCCCCAGCGCCCCACCCTGCGCGGCGCGGCCAGCTCGGAGGTTACGAGGGGTGTTTTGCAGCACGAGCTTCGCACACCGCTCGCCGCGATACTCACTTCGGCTGAAATACTCGCGGCGAATCCCGACAGGGACGCCGAAACCCGCCAGAAATTCACGAAGATAATTTGCGAGGAGTCCAACCGCCTCAAAAAGACGGTCGAGGCGCTCTTCGATGGGTTGGAAGAGGGGATAGAGCCCGGAGAGGGCGCTTCCCCCATAGGTTTTTCGGATAAGAAGTCTATTGATAACGCAGTAATAACTGAAAAAGGGAGAAAAACGATGGAGAGCAACAAAAAAGGCTGGACGGTGGCTCTGGCCGGAACGGGCATCAATCTGGCGCTCGGCATCCTCTACACCTGGTCTATCTTCAAGGGGGCGATAAAGTCCTCCATCGACGCCAAGGGTGATTTCAACTGGGACCCCGCCTCGATTAACGACCCCTACGCAGTCTGCTGCCTCGTCTTCGCCTTCGCGATGATAGTGGCGGGCAAGGTACAGGACAAATTCGGACCCCGCCTCACCTCGCTGATGGGCGGCCTTCTGGTCGGCGCGGGTTTCGTCCTTCTCTCCACCACCACCAACTACTGGATGTGGGTGCTGGGCTTCGGCGTAATGGCCGGTTTCGGCATCGGCTTCGGCTACAGCGCCGCCACCCCGCCCGCCCTCAAGTGGTTCGGCCCAGCCAAGACCGGCCTCATAGCGGGCATCGTCGTCAGCGGCTTTGGGCTGGCCTCGGTCTACATCGCCCCGCTCGCCACCTACCTCGTCAACAACTACGGCGTGCAAAAGTCGATGCTGATCTTCGGCCTCGCCTTCGCGGTGGTCGTCAGCGCCCTCTCAATGCTTCTGGTCAACCCCCCGCAGGGCTACGTGCCGGTGGGCGCGCTTCAGGGAGCCGCCGCCAAGAAGGCCCCCGCCGCCAACGACGTCCCCCCCTCGCAGATAGTAAAGAACATCAACTTCTACACCCTTTGGGCCGCCTTCTTCGTAGGCTCCGGCGCGGGCCTCATGGTCATCGGCTCCGTAGCGGGCATGGCCAAGGCCGCCCTCGGCCCCATGGCCTTCCTCGCCGTCGCCCTCATGGCCATCGGCAACGCCGGGGGCCGCATAGTGGCCGGACTTCTCTCCGACAAGATAGGCCGCGCCCGCACCCTCTTCATCATGATGGTCGCCCAGGCCGCCTGCATGTTCGCCGCCATCCCGATCGTCGGCGCCGCCACCCCCAGCGCCGTAATGCTTGTCGCCATAGCCACCGGCATTGGCTTCAACTACGGCACCAACCTGAGCCTCTTCCCCTCCTTCGCCAAGGACATGTGGGGCCTTAAGAACTTCGGCATGAACTACGGCATACTCTTCAGCGCCTGGGGCATCGGCGGCTTCGTCATGGGCCGCGTCAGCGAAATGCTGAAGGCCTCCACCGGCAAGTACGACCTGGGCTTCATCACCGCCGGCGTCCTCCTTCTCGTGGGCGCGGGCCTCGTGCTCACCCTGCGCGACTCCAGAAAGGCCGTCGCCGTCGCCGAGGAAGCCGAAAGGGTCGCCAAGGCCGCCTAAGCGCTCACTTAGCTACGCAAAAAACGGTCAGGGAAGGCTCCGCGAAAGCGGGGCCTTTCTTTTTTTATTCTTTATTCTTGAGATTTCAGGCGGTCGTGGGCGGTTTTGAGAAGGTGGAACTCGGCGCGGGTGAAGACCTTTTCGAGGAGGAATTCCTGCGTCTCGAACATGGTTTTTTCGCTTTTGATCTCGCCGGAG
>SRXB01000439.1 GCA_009724975.1 bacterium
CCCTCCCACCGAGCCCTGGCCCTCTTTCGGGGGTTCAACGAGGGGATTCTCTCCCTTGAGCTGAAAATTTCCCAGGAAGAAAAGGCTTTCGGCCCGTGCGAGGGGATGATCGCCGCCAGATTCGGGATAAAAAACCTCTCCCGCCCCGCCGACGGCTGGCTCTTGGAAACCGTCCGCTGGACGTGGTCGGTCAAGCTGCTGCCAAAAATTCAAACCGACCTCTTCGGCAAAGTGCGCGAAGAGGCCGAGGAAGAGGCGATAAAGGTCTTCGCCGAAAACCTGAAGGCGCTTCTTTTGGGGGCTCCGGCGGGACAGCGCTCAACAATCGGGCTCGACCCGGGCCTTCGCACCGGCGTCAAGGTGGCTGTGGTAGATTCGACGGGCAAATTCATCGAAAACACGACCATCTACCCTCATCCGCCCTTCAACAAGGAGGCGGAATCGGCCAGGGAGCTTCTTAAGCTGGCTGAAAAACACAATATTGAACTCATGGCGATAGGAAACGGCACCGCCGGACGGGAAACCGACGCGTTCGTCGGCAAAATCATGAAGCTAAAGCCCGAGATAAAGCTGACCAAGGTCATGGTGAGCGAGGCCGGCGCTTCGGTCTATTCCGCCTCCGAGGCGGGGACGGAGGAATTCCCCGACCTCGACGTAACGGTGCGGGGCGCGATATCAATTGCCCGCAGGCTCCAGGACCCACTGGCCGAACTGGTGAAAATCGAGCCCAAGGCGATAGGCGTGGGGCAATACCAGCACGACGTCAGCCAGGTCAGGCTCGGCAAAACCCTGGGGGCGGTCGTGGAGGACTGCGTCAACGCCGTCGGAGTAGACGCGAACACGGCCTCCGCCCACCTTCTGTCCTACGTTTCCGGCCTCTCCTTCGCCCAGGCGAAAAACATAGTCCGCTACCGCGACGAAAACGGCGCCTTCAAAAGCAGGGGCGATTTTCTCAAAATTCCGCGCTTCGGCGAAAAAACCTTTGAACAGGCCGCCGGCTTTTTGCGAATACGAAACGGCGAAAACCCGCTGGACGCCTCGGCTGTCCACCCCGAATCCTACGAAGTCGCCGAAAAAATAGCCCGAAAAGCTGGCCGGCCAATCGGCTCGCTCATCGGAGACTCGACGCTCCTTCGCTCTCTCAACCCAAAGGAGTTCACCGACGAAAAATTCGGCCTGCCTACCGTCACCGACATAATAAAAGAGCTGGACAAACCGGGCCGCGACCCGCGACCCGAGTTCAAAACAGCCTCTTTTGCCGACGGAATCACCGAAATGGCGGACCTGAAACCCGGAATGATTCTTGAGGGTGTTGTCACCAACGTCGCCAACTTCGGGGCCTTCGTCGACATAGGAGTTCACCAGGACGGCCTTGTTCACATCTCGGCCCTCTCGGAAAAATTCGTCAAGGACCCTCGCGAGGTCGTCAAGGTGGGGCAAATAGTCAAGGTGAAGGTGCTGGAGGTG
>SRXB01000123.1 GCA_009724975.1 bacterium
ACCATCGGCCTCCACCCCCGCGATAATTCAAAACTGCTGGAAACGCTAAAGGGGCTTCGCTCGCTGGGCAACACCGTGATTCTGGTGGAGCACGACGAGGAAACGATTCTCATGGCCGACCACGTAATCGACATGGGGCCGGGCGCGGGCGCCAACGGCGGCGAGATAACCGCCGAAGGCACCCCCGAGGAGGTGGCGGCGAACCCCGCCAGCATCACCGGAGCCTACCTTAGCGGCAAAAAATCAATTCCCCTTCCCCAAAAGAGGAGGGTCGCGGGCGAAAAACGCCTTTCGCTCAAAGGGGCAAGGGGCAACAACCTCAAAAACGTCGACATCGATATACCGCTCGGCCTCTTCACCTGCGTCACCGGCGTTTCGGGCTCGGGGAAATCCTCGCTGATAATCGACACCCTCTTCCCCGCCCTCTCGGCGCACCTCTATCGCAGCGGCGAGCGCCCACTTCCCTACGACTCTCTCGAAGGGCTGAAAAATATCGACAAGGTCGTGGACGTGAACCAGGCCCCAATTGGCCGCACCCCGCGCTCCAACCCCTCCACCTACACCGGCCTTTTCGACAAGATCCGCGACATCTTCGCCCGCGTGCCCGAGGCCAAGGCCCGGGGCTACGAGAAAGGGCGCTTCTCCTTCAACGTGAAGGGCGGCAGGTGCGAGGCGTGCAAGGGCGACGGCCTCGTGAAGATAGAGATGCACTTTTTGCCCGACGTTTACGTCACCTGCGACGAGTGCTCGGGCAGGCGCTACAACCGCGAAACGCTGGAGGTCCATTACAAGGGTTCCTCAATTGCCGACGTACTTGAGATGACCGTCTCGCAGGCCCATGAGTTTTTCAAGAACATCCCCGCCGTCAAGAACACTCTAGAGGTGCTTGAAATGGTGGGGCTCGGCTACATCAGGCTGGGGCAGCCCTCCACAACCCTCTCCGGCGGCGAGGCCCAGCGCATAAAGCTGGCGAAGGAGCTATCGCGCCGCGCCACGGGCCGCACCCTCTACATTCTGGACGAACCTACCACCGGCCTTCACTTCGAGGACATAAGAAAGCTCCTCGAAGTCCTTGGCAGGCTCGTCGATTCGGGCAATACTGTACTTGTCATCGAGCACAACCTCGACGTGATAAAAACAGCCGACCACGTGATAGACCTCGGCCCCGACGGGGGCGGCGCGGGAGGAGAGATAGTTGCGGTCGGAACGCCCGAGGAGATAACCGAAACCGCCCGCTCCCACACCGGCGCGGCCCTCCTGAAAATGGCGCGGGGAGAGAAAAGATGAAGCCCTCCGGCGCTTTTTGCGCCGCCTGCAAAATGCCCCTGGGGCAAGGCGACCTGAAATTCCTGGTAACCATAAACGTAATGGCCGATTTCGACGGGAGCCTTCCCGCCAATGGCCGGATTGAGGATTTGGAATCATTCATGAGGTCCATCGACAAAGAGGACTCAAAGCAGCTTGAGCGCGACGTTTACCAGTCGCTTGGCTACATACTCTGCCCCGAGTGCAAGAGAAAGTTCCTTGAAAACCCCCTCGGCCTTCGGCCCGACGAAGAGGGCGCGGCGGACGGGAAGGTTCATTGATGCGCTACGGCCTTGAGATATTGGATGTCGAGCGTCCTGGCAGATACGAGGGAATAGAGGCGGGCGCAACCATAAAGGACTGGGCTGAAACCCCCCTGCGGATAGCCCTGCTCTTTCCCGACGTTTATGAAATTGGGATGAGCCACCTGGGATTGCCGATACTTTACCGAGCCCTGAACTCGATGGAGGGTGTGGTGGCCGAGCGCGCCTACGCCCCCTGGCGCGACATGGAGGCCCACCTGCGCCGGAAGGGGCTCCCCGTCCTGAGCAGAGAAACCTCCCGCCCGCTGAGCGACTTCGATCTTCTGGGCTTCACCCTCCAATACGAACTCTCAATCACCAACGTCCTTTCCATGCTCGAACTGGGGGGCGTTTCCCTGCTGGCCAAAGACCGCGCCGAAAAAGAGCCCCTTGTCATAGGCGGCGGGCCGGTGGCGGCAAACCCGGAGCCCTACGCCGATTTTTTCGACGCCTTTTTCATCGGCGAGGGGGAAGAGGGGGTAAAAGAGATTGCGGCGGCGCTTTTGGAAGCTAAAAAGCGGGGGGACTCAAGGGCGCAAAAACTTGAGGCGCTCGGGAAAGTAGAAGGGGTATACCTCCCCTCCCAAAACATCCCGCTATTCGAGGGCGAAAAATTCTCGGGCTTCTCCAAGAGCCGCAAAGCCAAAAGGCGCATAGTGGCCGACCTGGACAAAAGCGCCCCGCCGCCAAAGCCGATTCTCCCCTTCGGCATAAGCGTCCACGACCGCCTCTCGGTGGAGGTGGCGAGGGGTTGCACCAGGGGATGCCGTTTCTGCCAGGCCGGATTCCTTTACAGGCCGGTGCGCGAGCGAAGCGCAAAGGCCATCCTCTCCTCCGTCACCGAGGGCCTTTGCACCGGCGGCCACGAGGAGGTGGGGCTTTTATCACTCTCCACCGGCGATTACTCCTCCATCGGCCCCCTTCTCGTCAGCCTCATGGAGGAACACAAAAAAGACAAGGTCTCGGTGAGCCTGCCCAGCCTTCGGGTGGACAGCTTCGACGGCAGGCTCCTCACCGAGGTCGCAAAGGTGCGCAAAACCGGCTTCACCCTCGCGCCGGAGGCGGGTTCGCAGACTTTGCGCGACCGCATAAACAAGCACTTCACCGACGACGAGATACTCGCTTCGGTGGAAAAGGTTTTTGCCGCAGGCTGGAAGGGGGTAAAGCTCTATTTCATGGTGGGGCTCCCCTTCGAAACGCCAGAAGACCGCGAGGCGATAGTCTCCCTGGCCCAAAAAATCTCCCGCGCCGCTCCGCCCAAGGCCCGCGTAACCGTCTCGGTCTCCAATTTCGTCCCCAAGCCCCACACTCCCTTCCAGTGGGCGCGCCAGCTCGGCGAAGAGGAATTAATACAGATACAGCGCGGGCTTTTAGACTCCTTCGCCCGCCTGAAAAAGGTCGATTTCAAGCGCCACGATCCCGCCGTAAGCGTCCTTGAGGGGGTGATGGCCCGAGGGGACAGGCGTATCGGCAAGGCGATATTGAGGGCCTATGAACTGGGCGCGAGGATGGACGGCTGGTCAAGCGAATTCAAAAAGGATATCTGGGCTCAGGCCTTCGCCGAAAGCGGCCTTGAAACCGTTTATTTCCTGCGCGAACGCGAAGCGGGCGAGCCCCTGCCCTGGGACAACGTGGATATCGGCGTAACGAAGGATTATTTCCTCTCGGAGCTTGAAAAAGCGGCTGCTGGCGGGCGCACCCCCGATTGCAGGCGCGAGGATTGCTCAATGTGCGGCGTCTGCGACTTCAAAGCCATAACGCCGAAGAACTCCCCGCCCATCGACTACCCCGATGCCGCGAAAGACGAAGCGCCAGCGCAGGATTTTGATGAGCAGTTCGCCCCTCGCCTTCGCTTTCGCTGGTCAAAGTCCGGCCCCGCCTCCTTCCTCTCGCACCTCGACGCCGCAAGCGCCCTTCTGCGCGCCATGCGGGCCAGCGGGGTTCAAATCCTCTATTCCCACGGCTTCAACCCGCACCCGAAGCTGCGGCTGGGTCCCGCGCTATCGCTTGGAACCGAAAGCCTTGCGGAATTGGGAGAAATAAAGGTAAAAGAAATCCCCCCGCTGGCGAAAACCGTCGAGGAGATAAATTCCCGACTACCGGAGGGGCTTAAGATCGACCTCATGTGGGTGGTTGACTCCGCCTCGGGCGGCCTGCCCTCCGGTTCTACCCTTGAGGAATACTCCCTTTGGCCCTCCGAGGAGGCCCAGGCCGCCGCCGGAAAAAAGGGGGGTTGGGAAAAGGTCTTTGCGGACTTCATCGCCCTACCCTCTTTCGCCCTGGTCAAAAAACGGGTCGGAAAACCCGACCGCTCTCTGGAGGCGATGGATTTTGTAAAAGGTCTTTGGCTTCGCCCCGACGGGAGCCTTGGTTTTTTGATGCGCCGCTCACCCGACGGGGGGATGGTCGCGCCGGAGCTTTTGCTGAACTCGCTCCTTGGCCTTGGCGATGAACACCGCGCCCTTAAACGAATTTTAAAGATAAAGATGGATATTCCCCGGGAAGAAAAATGACCGAAGAGACACAGGCACTTACCGAAAAAGAGATAATCATCAGCGCGACGCCGCAGGAGACGCGGGTGGCGCTCATGGAAAACAAGGCGCTGGCCGAATTTTACCATGAATCGGTGCGCGACCGGCGCATAGCCGGTTCGGTTTACAAAGGGCGGGTGACAAGGGTTTTGCCGGGCATGCAGGCGGCCTTCGTCGATATCGGCCTCGAAAAGGCGGCCTTCCTCTACGTCTCCGACGTCGAGGGACAGGGCCGCGAGTACGCCGATCTGGATTTCGACGAGGAGCGCGGCTCCGGCTCCGATTCCGATGCCGAGCTGCCCTACAAAAAACGCCCTTCGGCCCCCATTGAAACCCTCCTGACGGAAGGGCAGCTCATAGTGGCGCAGGTGGCAAAGGAACCCCTCGGCAGGAAGGGGGCGCGCATAACCCAGCACATCAGCCTGCCGGGCCGCAACGTCGTCTTCCTTCCCAATGTCGATCACGTCGGCGTTTCGCGCCGGATAGAGGACGAAAAAGAACGCCAGCGTCTCAAAGAGCTTCTTGAAAACCTCAAGGGGCCGAAGGGGGGGTACATAGTCCGCACCGTTTCGGCGGGCTGCACCGAGGAAGAGCTTCGCCCCGAGATGGCATTTTTGAGGCGAATCTGGGAGGAGATAGAGAGAAAGGGAAAACATCTTGCGGCCCCCTCGCTCCTTCACAGCGACCTCGACCTAATCTCCCGCTGCATACGCGACCTCTACACCCCATCCGTAAGGAAAATCGTCGTCGATTCGCCCGAAGAGCACAGGCGGATACTCGACTTCGTCACCACTTTCGTCCCCCAGGCGGCGTCATCGGTAGAGCTTTACTCGCGCCCCGAGCCGATTTTCGATTTTTACGGCATCGAATACGAGCTTTCGAGGGCTATGGAGAAAAGGGTCTGGCTGAAAAGCGGCGGCTACATCGTAATCGAGATGACCGAGGCTCTTACCGCCATCGACGTAAACACCGGCTCTTTCGTCGGCAAGCGAAACCTTGAGGAAACGATACTCAAGACAAATCTTGAGGCGGCAAAGGAGATAGCCTACCAGCTGCGCCTTCGCAACATAGGCGGGATAATAATCATCGACTTCATCGACATGGAGCACGAGGAGAACCGGCTGAAGGTCTTCGACACCTTCCGCAGCGAGTTCGAAAAAGACCGCGCCAAGACCAACCTTTTGCAGATATCCAGCCTCGGCCTCGTGGAGATGACTAGAAAGCGGGTGGGGGAAAACCTTGGCCGATCTCTCAACGAATCGTGCCCCTACTGCGACGGCACCGGCATGGTGCGCTCTAAGGCGACTGTCGCGGCGGAGATTTTCAGGGACCTTAGGCGCAAGCGAAACCTTCTCACCCGCGACGAGGTAGTCGTCTCCGCCAACAAGGATGTGGTCCAGTTCATCTTCGAGGAGGAGAGGACCGACCTCGAATCGCTGGAGCAATCCCTCGGCATACACGTCACCCTGAAGGCCCGCAAGGACTTTCACCGCGAGGAATATGAAATAGAAGACGCCTGACGGCAGGCGACTTGCTGAAACTAAAAGGGGCCTATCGGCCCCTTTTTCATTTTGCGGGAAGGGTCGACAAGAGCCTTTGCGCTTCGGGGGCAAAATCGGAGTCGGGAAAATCCTTCAAGAGCCCTTCGAGCCTCTGGCGCGCGGAATCGGGCTTTTCTTTCCTGATGTAATACTCGGCCACGCCCAGCTCGTGGCTCGCGAGGAGATTTCTCCCCTCCCGCGCCTTTTGCGAGGCGTCCGAAGCATATTCGCTCTCGGGATAGGCCCTTGCGAGGCGCGCCATTACCTCCACCATCATCCGCGTCGGGGTCTGGTCGCGGTCGGAGCTTTCCAGCAGTTTGTGGTAAGAGAGCCCCCGCCTGTAAATGGCGTAAGCCACCCTGGCGTGGGCGGGGTGGTTTTCCTCAAAAGCCCTGAAAGCGGCGGCGGCCTCTTCGTAATCCTCCCTAGCGTACATTACGTCGGCGGACAAAAGTTCCGCGTCCGTCGCCACGGGGGAAAAGGGATACTCCTCCCGTATCGAAGAGGCTAGGTTCTGAGCCTCGTCGTAATCCTCGTCGGCAAGCGCCTTTTGGGCGTCCGCGTAAAGGGCTTCGGCGGGAGGGATCTGGCGCACCTGCTCCGAGGCGCACCCAACAAGAAGGGCGCCAAAAGCCGCGAGGGCGAGAAATCCTGCCAGGGTCTTGACCTTGATTTTCAATTCAAATGCCTTTTTTCAGGGCGGCGAGGGATTCCTTGAAGGGGGGCCTCGCCACGCCAAGTT
>SRXB01000124.1 GCA_009724975.1 bacterium
CGCGCCCAGCCCGAGTGTGCTCTTCTCGCCCAGCGAGGTGGCGTAGTCGAGGGCGCAGTTGAGGTAATAGCCTTTGCCGTCGTCAAAATCGTAGTAGCCCGAGACTGTGGCGGCAAGGCTGGCTGGCAGGAGGAAAGAGGCCGAGGCGTAAACCTCCTTGGTGTCGTTGGCGTCGGAATCGGCCACGGTGGGGAAGGCGTAGTAGATGTAGCCCGCCGAGACTGTCAATTTGTCGGTGGCGGCGTAGGTTCCAGATAGAGTGTAGTCGAACTCGGTCCACTCGGTGTTGTTGTCCACGTCGTAGGAGCCCCACGCGCCCAGCGAGAGGCCAAGTCCGTCCATCGGGGCAACCGAGGCGGTGAGCGAGGGCTGAAAAGCGTCGCCGTTTGCGTAGAGGTCGTAGCCGCGCCACACGTATTTGCTCGCGTAGTCGGCCTTGGCGGTCACGGCCACGGGGCCGAGCGCGAGGGCCGATGCGCATAGCCCTACGGTTGATGCGATGCAAAGCGAGATGATTTTGGCCGTGGAGTTCATGTTTTCCCTTTCCGAGTTGTCCTCAGGCTGATGCTCTGGTTGAGCGTAATGATTGTCGATGCCGACAGTCAGCCTTAAATACAATATGCGTGCCAGAGGCCGCCGGAAGGGGAAAAGCCAACTCCCACAAGGGTAAAATGGAATATTAGATTTTGGCGCGTTAAAAAAATATTACATATATGTATAGGAAAATATTAAATATTACAAAAATGGAATTTTAAATGCTCGCCATTTTTTGACTTTTTCCTGGGTTCTTGCGCTTACAGTCGACGAAGACGTAACCGTGACAACATTTCCAAAAACAAAAAGGCCGCCAAAAGGCGGCCTTTTCATATTGCCTAAAGCTCTACTTCGTTTCGGGAGCGGCTACGGGAGCGGGGGCGGCGGCCTCAGCCTCGGCAGGAGCGGCGGCGGGTGCTACAGCTTCAGCGGAGGCGGCGGCTGGAGCGGCTTCAGCCGGTGCGGCTACCGCGGCAGGAGCGGCGGCGGGGGCTGCGGCTTCATCCGCGCCGAACGCGATGGCGGAAGTAAAGAGCGCGCAGGCAACCATGGCAAGTACGGTGGTTTTTTTCATTTCCCTCTCCTGTTGGCGTGAAAACGCCGTTAAAATGCAAGGGTATTACCCCATCAATGGCGAAGGTATTTTCGCCATTTCATTTTGAAAGCAAGCTTACCATGAAAAATAAAACGGAAGTTTATATTCCTAATCCCGTAGGTATAGTAGGGTAAAAACACTAATTTGTAGGGCGAATACCCTACACGCCAGATAAAGGCCAGGGCTGGAGAGGGGACTTAAATCGTTTGGGAATATCGCAAAAAGGAGCGAATTAATTGTCCCCGAGGCGCTTTAAAGCCTCGGCAGCTGTTTGCGACAGGGGCGAAATTTCCAAAAATTTCCGAAACTGCGTAGCCGCCTCGGCTTTGCGCCCTTGTTTTTCCAGCAACAGGCCGTAATTGAAAAGCGCGGGAAGGTCGGAGGGATTTATCTTAAGAGTTTTAAGATAATGCTTCTCAGCCGATGCGGAATCGCCCTTTTGCTCGAACGCCAGCGCCGCGTTGAAGTTGTAGACCGGATTTTGAGGCGAAATTTCCAGAAGTTTACCGAAATTGGCCAGGGCGCCGTCAATTTGGCCGCTTTGGGCCTGAAGCATCGCCAATTCACCTAAAATTTCAACCTGATCAGGCGAAACCTCAAGGTATTTGACGAAACATCGCATCGCCAAGGTCGTTTGCCCCGCATTTTTTTGGGCATAGCCAAGGGTTTTCAGCGATTTGAGGTGAATTGGATCGAGAGAAAGGGCTTTTTCGAGCTCCGCTATTCCGGCTTGGGCCAGGCCAGACCTGAGGTATCCGACCGCGAGGGAAAAATGGTTCTCCGGATCCTGCGGCCTTATTGAAACGGCCCGCTCAAGGGCTCTAATGGCCTCATCGAGCCGTCCGCTTTCCCCGAGGGCTATTCCCATGTTCCGCCAAAGGGCGTCATCCATGACGTTTTGGCTGATGGCGGCCTCATATTCCCTTATCGCGGCGGAATAATCCCCCTCTTTCAGATAGCTGTCGGCCGTTGAGCTTTGGGAAAGTTTCTGTAAAAAGTATCCGTTCCCATTTTCCTTCAGGTACAAAGCGAGAGTTCGGGAGTCTTTCCATTTGCCGATATAGGAGCCGGTGAGAAAGGCAAGAATCGCCAAAACCAGGGCCATCGCGGCTCTTGGCCATTTTTCGCCGCCCCCGAGCCTTTTTGAGAGCGAATCGGCGCCAAAGACCAGAGCAATCGAAAGCCCCATGTGGGGAATGTAGGTGAATCTGTCGGCGTAGGAGTTCAGGCCGACCTGCAAAAAACCACTTACCGGAAGTAGGGCGGCCACAAACCACCACCAGCCGGTGAAAGTGTGGGGCGAGGAGTTCCTTGAGCGGCAGGTCAGGCCAAGGAGGAGCGCGAAAAGCGCCAAAACCGCCCACGCCGCCGGTGGGCCTAGAAGTTCGACGCTCTCTCTGTCGGAGAGTGTCAGCGATACAGGCCAAAAGGAGCTTTTAAGGTAATGGAAAAGAGTTGTGGCGGCATAGGCAGCGCGGTCGAAAACAGAAAGGCTCGCCGTTGGCACTATCGAGGTCCCCTGAAGGCGAAGCGTTGCGATTGAAAAAGCCGCCGCCAAAAGGAAAAAGGGCAATTTCTCAGCCCAAAGCGCTACTTTAGCGCCTTTTTGAGAAAACCGACCAAGGGGCCAGAAGTCCACCAGCAGCAAAATAAGGGGCGTCACCACCAGTATCGGCTTGCTCATCAGACCGGCGGTCATCATCGCCATGGAAAAGGCGAGCGGCCATAAGTTATTGCCGTCGCGGCGAAAAAAGTAGCCGTGAAGGCAAAGGAGGAGGAAAAAAGAGCTTAGGAGATCCTTTCTGGAAGTAATCCATGCGACGGACTCAACCCTAGCCGGATGCGCCATGAAAAGGGCAGCCGCGAAAAAAGAGAGCCAGGGGGAAGATGTCGCCCGAAAGAGGAACAAGTATAAAAGGAGGCAGACCGCGATGTGCAGAATCACGTTTGTCAGGTGAAATCCCCACGGCGCGGGCCCGAACAGGGAAATATCGGCCATAAAGGAGACCCAGGTGAGGGGAATCCAGTAGTTCAGATAGGGGTTTTTGAAGGCGGAGGCGACGCTTTGGAGAGTCAGTCCGCTTTGGACCAGCGGATTGTTTTTTACGTAAACTTCATCGTCAATGTTTAGAAAATCGAAATTTAACGCGGGAAGGTAGAGCGCCGCGGCTAAAACGGCAATCAATATCGCCAGCGCAACCGGCAATTTGAGATTATCGCCAAAGAAAATTTTCATTCCGCCATGAAAACCCAGTAGGCGGCAAAATTCAAAGATAAAATTTAAAAGCCGGTCCAGCCTCGCGCCATTGGGATGCATTATGGAGGTATTTGTGATAAGTTCCTAATTGCATGGCGATTCATAGGGGGAGGAGGACGTAGAGAGATGGGCGAGGTCGTTATAAGAAAAGACGGCGACGAGCTAAAACTTTTCGAGTGGTTCAACGCTTGCCATTACGTCTGGTTCACCCCCCAAAGGTGGTTTTACGGGCTTGGGACCAACCTCAAGAGCGAGTACCGCGAAACCTTCTACTCCTGTCCCGTAAAGATTCTGGCCCAGAATTTTCCCACCGCCATCATCGAGGGCGAGGTAGACATCACCCGCAAAAACATCCCCGACATCGGCCTTCAAACCATCCCGATCTCCCTTAAAATAACCACCACCGAGAACGAGAGCGACATAAGCGCCGAGGTCGTTTACAACCACGCACGGCTACTCGTGGCCGGAGCCCAGAGCAAAAACATTGGGTGCACGACCCCGATTGGCTGCGACGGCTTCGTGGCGAAGCTGGACGTAGAGGTGCTTTGCAGCCAGAGTTTCTTTTTAAACCTGATCTCCGGTATCGAAAAGTACCACACCCTCGGGGAAAGCAGGCTTAACCTGAACTTCATCGACAATTACGAAGAGGCTCCCGAGCTGGGCGAAGATGAATACCTCAACGCCAAGTACCTCTCCCGCGAGATTTTCTCGATTTTCCTGGACATGCTCCACAACGGCTGACCGGGCGTTCAGAAGGTGCGCGCGCTCCCCGCATGCGTATAGGGCGGTTGAAGGTAATTGAAAACCATTGAAACGGAGTGGCCGCTAAAAAGTTCGGCCAGATCCAGCCCCATGCCCCAAAAAATGCTCCTCTCGCCCTCCCCGCCTGAGCCGAAACCTCTCGTGTAATACCCGCACATCAGGTTGATGAACCTTAGCGGCGAGTCCTCAAGACTCTCAAAACCCGAAAACCTGAACGCCAATATATACTTTAGGTGCTGGTAATCGGTGGTTGGATCCTTGTCTGGCCGCGTCAGGGAAGGGGAGTACTCTACGCGATAGTCGATGAAGCGACCCGCCTTCGGATAGGCCGAGAGCGCGTACCCGAGGGCCGCTCCGGCGATGTTGGCGTAAATATCCTGAGGAGAGAGGCCGAATTCGCTGAAGGAATCCCCGATCTCCATCGTAGTGGTCAGCAAAATAGAGGTCATTGCCCCCATGCCCGAGGCCTGGCTTTCGGAATAACCTAAATAGCCGTACAGATCCGCGCCCGTCCTCGCCAGAAAATAGCCCGTGAAGGCGTGGCCGGTCTTGTCGGCCCCGCCGTGCTTGGTATCCTCGCCAAACCACCCTTCTGGGCGCACATGGGGCGCATTTTCACCATATTCCCACATCACCGCGCCATAGGACAATATTGAGGCGGTTCCGATTGCGTTTACAGCCCAAAATGCGGATGGATCTTTAAGGTTTTCTCCGCCTTGTAGCGAATATGCAGGGGTAGCCCAGAAAAAAATAAGCAAAATGTATTTTGCAGCCGATGTCATGCTTTTCATCATACCACCGGCCCGCATAAATGTTTTTTGGCCTCTCCTCACATCAAACATGAAACCCCTTATCGGTTTCTCAAGCCTTTCCCGATTTCTCCATTACGCGCCTTATTACCGAATCGAGGTCGCTGCGAAGGAGGGGCTTGGCCACAACCAGAACGACTCCCGCGCTGGAGCAGCTTGAGATGTCCACGTTTTCGCCGTAGCCCGTAACCAGAACCACCGGCGGGGCTTTTTGCGAGAAGTCGCGCATCTTCTGTGCCATTTTCACTCCATCCATTACCGGCATGGAGTAATCGGTTATCACTATGTCGAACTTTTCTTTCTTGGTGAGCTCGATCGCCTCTTCCGGCCCCTCGGCGCACTCGGTCATGTGGCCGAGCGAGGAAATGAGAGTCTGGTGGACATCTCTTACCTCCTGTTCGTCGTCAACCACAAGAATTTTGAGACTTGCGTCCGATCTGTTTTCACTCGTCATCGAAACCTCATTTTGCTTCACTCCGCCCGCGATGGGCAGATAGATAAAAAACGCGCTTCCCTTGCCCAGCTTGCTCGAAACATTAACAGATCCCTTGCGGCTCTTAATGATACCGTGAACCACGGATAAGCCAAGCCCCGTTCCCTTGCTTGGCCCTTTTGTGGTGTAAAAGGGTTCGAAAATCTTTAGTCTCGTCTCATCGTCCAGTCCGACGCCATCGTCGCGCACCGTCAAAAGGGCGTAGGGGCCTGGAGTTAGCCCGTCGAGCAGCGTCGTAACAGTCACATCGACTTTCCTCAGCGACAGCTCTATAAAACCCGCCCTGTCGCCTATGGCGTGGTATGCGTTTGTACAGAGGTTGAGGATTATCTGGTGAATCTCGGTCGAGCTTGCATAAACGCTTCCGCACTCTTCAAGATCGCTCGTAATGGAGATGAAGCTTGGTATGGTCGTCCTCACGAGGGCGATAGCTTCGTCCACCGATGCCTTCATGTTGGAATATTCTGCCATTTCGATCTCTTTGGAGGAGAACATGAGGAGCTTCCTCACGAGATCCTTGGCTCTCAGGGTGGTTTTTACGATGATTGAGAGAGATTTTTTGCGCGACTCCTCGTCGTCGGCCACATATTCGGCAATCTCGGCGCGCCCAAGGATTATGGATAATATATTGTTGAACTCGTGCGCCACGCCGCCGGCAAGAGTGCCCACGGCCTCAAGTTTTCTAGCGTGATGGAGCTGCTCCTCAAGTCTTTTCCTCGTCTCTTCGGCTTCGCGTTTTGTAGTGTAGTCGCGCAAAACCCCAAGTATTCCATCGCCGAACCGGCGGCCCCAGAAAAGTATGAGCATTTGAGCGCCGTTTGGGTCGGCAATGGCGAATTCTACGTTTACGACTTCCTTCCTGCCGGACGTGGCTTCGTCAACCTCATTGAGAAAAGCGATGCGGTCGTTAGGGGAAATTATCTTGATAAGGCCGTTGAGCGTGGGCTCTTCAATGGAGCCTAAAAACGGA
>SRXB01000440.1 GCA_009724975.1 bacterium
TATGCACTCCAAAAGCTCCTCGGCGTAATTGGTTATCGCCAAAAACCAGCCGTAGAGGTCCTTTTGGATTACGGGGGTCGAACAGCGCCAGCACTCGCCCTGCTCCACCTGCTCGTTGGCGAGCACCGTGGCGCACTTCTCGCACCAGTTAACCGAGGTCTTCTTGCGATAGGCTATCCCCTTCTCGACCATCTTGAGGAAGAGCCACTGCTCCCAGCGGTAATAATCGGCGTCGCATGTTGCCAGCTCGCGGTCCCAGTCATAGGAAAAACCCATGCGCTTAAGCTGGCCGCGCATATAGGCTATGTTTTCTCGGGTCCACTTGGCCGGATGCACCCCGCGCTCGATGGCGGCGTTCTCGGCTGGCATGCCGAAAGCGTCCCACCCCATCGGGTGAAGGACGTTGAAGCCGCGCATGCGCTTATAGCGGGCCACCACGTCGCCGATGGTGTAATTGCGCACGTGGCCCATGTGTATCTTGCCGGAAGGATAGGGAAACATCTCAAGGACGTAATACTTGGGGCGGGACTTGTCTTCCCCGACCTTGAAAGTCTTCTCGTCGGCCCACTTCTTCTGCCACTTGACCTCGATCTCTTGCGGGAAATATTTCAAATCCATGAGCTGGACTCCTCTTGCGCGAAAAAGCCTTCGGAACAGGCCCAAAAAAAGATGAAAACCAACGGCGGGACGGTAGCACAAGGCGCAAAACCATGCAAGGAAAGGCAGGGTGTCGGGGCAAGCGGCAAACTGGATTTTAGCGAAAGGCGCGAACCAAAAGGCTGCGCAAAATTACCTTCGAGCCTGATGAAAAAAGACGCGCCAAGAAATTGCCGAAAATTCCACCTTCGAGCGCGACGAATAAGCGCGAGCCACGAGCGAAGCGAGCCTTCGGCGTGGTTTGCTTTGTTTGATTGATTTTTTTCTTTGCTACCTTTCCCCGTGGAAAGGTAGCGCCAAACACGCCCCTGCGACTCGACGCTGGCGCGCCGCGCTCGCCTTTCACGTGAGGTGTCCAAAGATTCGCCGCCCCGAGGGAAAGGCCGGAGCAATTTACGGCGACGGCGTGGGTCGGCTCAGGCTTTGGACTTGGCGTTTCACGGCACGTGGGGCGAGCGCTTCTCGTCGAAGGGGGAATGGGAACGACGCTGGGTCGCGTGCGCTCCGAACTCGCAAATCTTTTGATTTGCTCGAAGGTAAATTTCTACATTCGAGCGCGACAGCGCGAGCCACGAGCGAAGCGAGCCAAACGTCCGTTACCTCTAAACGGCCCTTTCAACAAAGCAGTGAGCGAAGGCTTACAAGGGCGGCGGCGGGTCTTAGCGTAGCGGGTGCCCGTCACGCCCAAGCCGGAGCGAGCGGTCGAGCCCCAAAGGCGAGAGCTTTGTTGCAGGGCCGGTTTCTTGCCCACTTCTTTCAAAAGAAGTGGGGCCGGGTGAAGGGGCGGCCAGCCCCTTCAAG
>SRXB01000441.1 GCA_009724975.1 bacterium
AGGAGGACCTTTTCCAGCGCGGAGTTGGGGTAGCCGTCGAGGAAGATTGTTATCGCCTCCTCAAGGAGCTTTTTGGGGTCGCCCGCCGGTTTGGGCGGCGCGGGCGGCTCTATCGGCGTCGCGGGGGAGACTGCGGCGGCGTCGGTGGAGTTGGCGGGGGCCAGTGCCGCTTCGGGCTGGGTGGCCGTCGGGGTTGCGGTGGCCGAAACCGGCGCTGGAGTGGCGGTTACGGTTGCGGCAGGACCGCCGACGCTATCGGTGGGCTTTTGCCCGGCTGGTTCCGGCACAGCCTCGGTCGAGGGCTTTTCCGTCGGCTCCAGAGCCTTTTCGCTTTGGGGCTTTTCGCCGGATTCTTCCTTAGGGGATGAAATTTGCGACCCCTCGGAGGTTTTTTGCCCCTCTTCCTTGACCTCGGGAGCCGAGACGCATCCGAAAAGGGCCAACGCAAGGAGGGCGCAGATAAAAAGATTGCGCTTTTTCATCAGTTGGCCCCCCAATCAGCCACGGGAACCGGCAACGGGATTTCTACCCTGGCGGATTCCTCCACCCGCTGGAAGGCCCAGGGCACCATGGCCTCAAGCCTGCCGTAGATTTTGGCTATCCAGTCGTTCCAAAGCCCCGAGCCGTGGGCTGAAATGACGCCTTTCTTGTAGAACTCTAACGCCTTCTCCTCAAGGGGGAACGCCTTGTCCTCCAAAAGGAGCTGGTATTCCTCCTCTTCCTCGGGGCTCATACCCGCGGGCTTCTCCGACTCAAGAAGGGCGGTCTTCATCTGCTCGAAGGCCTCGCCGGAGCGGTAAAGGGCCTCCGCCAGAGTCTCGGCGAAGGGTAGGGAGGCCGCGCCGAGGAGGTGGCCGAGGGCGGTATCGAGGCTTATCTCTTTTTCGTTCAGCGCCTTTTCCAGATTGCCCTTGAGCTCTATGCCGCGAAAGACCGCAAGCTCCCTCTCCCCGAGGGCGAGGGATCCCTTGGCGCGGTACAAAGCCCCGTCACCCTCGGCTGGGGCGGCGAAGGCGGCGGCGTACTTGGCGTCGGCCTTCTTGGGGTCCCCAAGCTTGTCGAAGAAGGTTCCCTGCTTGTAAAAAGCCTCGGCCTTGCGGTTGTCGGCGGGGAATTTGACGGAAAACTCCTCGAATAGCGCTATCGCCTTGTCCAGCTGCCCCGCCTTTTCCCTGGCCAGGGCGGTGCGGTAGAGGAAGTTGGCGGCGTCCGGCGTCTCGGAATTCAGGCGATAGAGGTTTTCGTAGTTGTCTGCGACGCCGCCCCAGTCGCCGAGCGAGGAGAGTATCTCGGAGGAGAGGGAGAGGGCCGACTGGGCGAAGCGCGAGGTTTTGTATTCGTCGGCGAGGCGCTTGTAGACAGCGGCGGCCTTTTCCTCCTTGCCGAGCTTGCGAAGGTCTTCTGCGGCCCTGTAAAGGGCTATCTGAGCCGCCTCCCCCTCTGGGAATTCATCC
>SRXB01000442.1 GCA_009724975.1 bacterium
GGCTATCGGGGACGTTCCGTCTTTGAGGGTCAGATTAATCAAAAATATTTTAGGTTGCGGTTTTCCCGATGCCCAGGCAGGGAAGCGACTCGAACATACTGGTACATTAAGCAGACAAGATTGGGGGCTATTTTGGGGGCAAGCAAGTTTTTATGAACCGCAAAACAATCGTAATAACTAAAACTTATACTATTTGTTAAATTGTCGTAGGAGCCCGGTAAAATCCGGTAAAGATTGAAAAGCCGCTGGAAACAGCGGCTTTTTCTTTGCCTATTGTCCGAACTTATTCCGAGTGGTGCGATAAAATCTCAGGTTTTGGGGGGTGATTTTACAGCGTATACCCCCAAAACGAAGGAAATGCCCATGCCTAAAAGGCTTGTGGCCTTGCCTGAGGTTCAGGTGAGTAATGGACTTACCCGGTTGGTAGACAGTTAGATTAATGTGCAGATTAATGCATAACGCCCCCTTAACAGCCCCGTAAAGATAAACGGTTATTATTCGGTTGCAACCATGTAAACCTTCTTGAGCCCCTTCAGGGGGGCGAAAGGAAAAGCTATGCAACCGTCAGAAGATCAAATGTCAGCCAGCGCCGTCGTGCCTCCGTTCGTTCTTGTTGTCGAAGATGAACACGAGATTGCCGACATAATCGCCTTAAACCTCAAAGGGCGCGGAATAGGGTCCATTCACAGCGATACCGGGCTATACGCCTGCACCCTTGTAGCAGAGAGGCGACCGGACGCCATTATCCTGGACCTGATGCTCCCCGACATAGATGGAAGGGAAATTTGCAGGCTGATACGGGGTCACGACGACCCCCGGCTGTCCCGCACCCCCATTCTCATGCTCACCGCGCTGGGAGACCAAACTCACAGGGAGCGTGGCCTTGAAATTGGGGCCGACGATTACATGTCGAAGCCATTTTCCCCGAAGGAACTTTGCCTTCGCGTCGAAAAGCTCATCGAAAAAGGACGAAGGGAATCAAGCTCAGCAGCGGAGATCGGGAGTCTAAGGAGAGAGGCAGAAGAGTCGCGTATGCGCGAAAGCGCTCTTTTGCACGAGATAACCAACAGGCTGGTTGCCATAGGCGGATTTTCCAAGAGGCTTGAGGCCAGGGCTCATTCTCTTGACGAAGATGAGATCAAGGCGCTGGCGCGCGAGATAAGCAGAGGCGCCACATACTTGGAATCGGCGGCGAGCGGCGTAAGGAAACTAAAGGAAGTCGAGGAAACCTGCCAAAGTTTCGAGCGTTTCTGCGACTTGCGTGAAGGCTCCATGGAGGCGGTGCTTTTGCACAAAAGGCAGGCTGAAATAAAAGGTATTCTTATTATCGAGGAGATGGCGGAGGAAATGGTGTCGGCCCCGCTTCCCGTCGAAGTAGCTCGGCTGATAGTTTCAAACCTCCTGGAGAACGCAATAAACTATTGCCCGATCATGAGCAGCATAAC
>SRXB01000443.1 GCA_009724975.1 bacterium
TCGCCATCCACGAAAATCGGGAATTTGCGCATCTCGATGAATTTTTCTTCTCCGTCCGGCGTGGCGAAGGCGAATTCGTATATCTGGGGGCCTTCGCGAAGGGCGATAAGGTCCCTTTCATGAAAGAGGAGGGCCGTCTCCTTGTTTAGGAAGGGCAGTGCCAGCGCATTCAGGCCGACGGTGGTTTTGATGCCGAAAAAGCGCAGGAATTCGCCGTTGCCGTAAATAACTGCGCCAGCGGGGTCTTTCAGGCAGACGATTGCGGGCATATTCTCCATGAAGGCGCTGAAGCGGGCGTGGCTCTCCTTGACCTCCTCCTCGGCCCTTACCCGTTCGCCCAGCTCTTTGTGCAGGCGGCTATTTTGCCTCAAAAGGTAAAAGCAAAAGCCGGCAAGGGCGAGCGTGATAAGGGCGGCGTCGATCTCGCCGTTGCGCTTTTCCTTGAAATATGAGGCGAGGGCCGTTGATTTCAGCGAGGATGCTACGACTATTAGCGGGTAGTCCTCCATCGCCATGAAGGAGGCGAATCGGTTTTCTCTGGAAATGGGGGTCAATATTTCGTAGTCTCCGGAGCCCTTTCCGCCGAATTTCGCGAACATGGGGCTTTCCCCGACATCTTTACCCAGGGCGGCTTCGGGGGAGTAGCTTCTTGCACGTACCACACGGTCCTGGCCGATTACCAGCACCGCGCGCGAGGGTCCCAGCTCCGGCATGCTGTAAAAGTCGTAAAAATATTTGGGGTTCAGGCCGTAAACGAGCACTCCAGCGAAGGATCCGTCCTTGGCGCTCAGCCTCCTTGACAGGAATATCATCCACTCGCCCGACCCGAACGCCTGGACCGGCTTGCCTATGAAAAGGCCGACGTCGGTGTTCTTCTCGTGGACCCGGAAGTGTTCCCTTGAGCTTATGTTTATTTGGTCTTTGCTGTTTTCGGTGTCCGAAAAGAGGAGGCCGTTTTTGTCGGCGAAACTGATGTGGCCCGAGATGGTCTTGTCTTTTACCTCTTCGGCGAATTCCCTCATGTCAGGGGTTACCGAGCCCGATTCCTCGTAATTGTGCTTCAGGTAAAGCAGGATGCTGTCGGCGTTTTTGATTACCCTGCGGACGTGCTCAACGGAAATCTTGGCTATGGCGCGGTTCTCCGTGTAACAGCGCGCGACCTCTGATTTATAGACTTCCGCAGAAAGATAATATTGATGAGCCCATTCCAGCGCCGCCAGAGTGATTGAAAACACTATGATGAAAAAGGCGGCGCGGTTTTTTTTTCCGTTTATCGATTCGAGTTTTTTCTTTATGGATGACATTGCAACCATGTGAAAGATAGTGGCCAACCATAGGCGTTTATCAAAACCCAATTATCAATAATACCACAATAGACAAACCAAGTCTCTATCCCTGATTCGGCGAAAGGCGGCCAGCATGGCTGGGTTTTTGCAACGAT
>SRXB01000444.1 GCA_009724975.1 bacterium
CCCCTTGGCCAGCGCGGCCAAGCGGCTCTCTTTCACCACGGCGAAATTGGACTGGTAGATGACGAGCGAGAGCGACTGCCTGTCGGCCTCGCCCACCTTGAGCGACCCCGCCAGCGCGGGGCCAGCCATAGAAATTGCGGCAAAAACGGCTAAGATTCTCTTCATCGTCAACTCCTTTGAGACAATAACGAAAAGAATGACCCCAGAGGCGGAATTTGTCCAGTTTTGAAGGGTGTTTTAAGGAATGTCCGCACCCAAAACCCCCTACCCCTTTAAATCGGGCTCGAAAAAGACCACCAACACCTGCGGCAAGGCCTCCTTTATCGCGGCTTCCACCGAGTTTATACTATCGCAGAGCGCGGCGCCGCCCTGGGCGCTTCGCATCGAGGCCTTTATGGCCACCACCACCTGCGGCCCCATCTGGAGGGTTATGAGGTTAAGCACCTTTTCCACCTCTTCGCGCCCCTCGACCACCCGTCGTATCTCGGCCTCCACCTTTTCGTCGGCGCTCACGCCGATAAGGAGGCTCTTGACCTCTGCGCCCACCAAGAAGGCCACTGCTATGAGCAAAACGCCCACCGCAATGGAGCCGAGCGCGTCGTAGACGGGGTTATGGGTGGCCATCGTGAGGAGGATTGCGATTAGTGCCAGCACCAGGCCAAAGAGGGCGGCCAGGTCTTCGTAGATGACGACGACGAAGGTGGAATCGCGGCTGGTTTTCAGCCACTGGACGAAGGTTTTTCCCTCGCGGGAGGGTTTGCTCTCTTTAAGCGCCCCAAAAAGAGAGGCTGTTTCGAGGACTATGCCCACCGCCAGCACCCCCACCGCCAGCCAGGGGTTCGCAATGGGCTCCCCTCCCTCGGGCGAGAGCGCCAGCGAGAGCTTGTGCCACCCCTCGTAGACGCTGAAGAGGCCGCCCATGCTAAAGAGCATGAGCGCCACGATGAACGACCAAAAATATATCGCCTTGCCGTGACCCAGCGGGTGCTCCTTGTCGGCTGGCCTTTTGGCGCGGTGGTGACCCAGGAACAAAAGCCCCTGGTTGCCGCAGTCGGCGTAGGAGTGAACCGCCTCGGCCAGCATCGAGCCCGAGCCTGTGGCTATCGCCGCCCCTGTTTTCACGATGGCGATGCCTAGGTTCGCCCCGAAGGCGTAAAAAACAGATTTGAGTGATCCTTCCGCGCTCATTCACAAGCCTTTCGCAATGGTTGAACCCTGCGATAGTATATTATTTAGGGGAAACGATAAAGGGAGGCGGCAACGAGATGATAATAGGCGTACCCAAAGAGATAAAGAACCGCGAGTACCGCGTCGGTCTCTCGCCCGCCTCGGTGAAGGAGTTGGTTTCAAGGGGCCACGAGGTGGTAGTGGAGTCGCGCGCGGGCTTCGAGATAGGCTTTGACGACTCGCATTATTTGGAAGCGGGCGCGAAAATCGC
>SRXB01000445.1 GCA_009724975.1 bacterium
TTGCCCAGCGCGATTTCATCCACCGATACGCCGTACTTTTTGGCCAGCGCGGTCTTTAGCTCGAAGCCGTAGCCGTCGGGGTAGATGTTCACCCTCGCGGCGACCTCGCGCAGGGCCTCGGCGGCCTTTGGGGAGGGGCCGAGCGGGTTTTCGTTGGAAGCCATCTTGACGATGCGGCAAAGCCCCTTCTCCCTCTTAAGCTCCTCAATTGGCTTTCCAGGCTTGTAGGGCCTGAGGCCGAGGACGGAGGGCAAGACCATATCTTCGAATTTGCCTTTGGCGCTCATTTGAAATCCGTTGTCTACTGCGGCCTCTCGCCGCAGGGGTAAGAGCCGAGGACCTTGACGAACTGGCAGACCTTTTCGAGCCCCTCAATGGCCTTTTTGAGGGCCGGATCGCTTACGTGGCCCTCGCAGTCGAGGAAAAAGACATATTCCCAGGCTTTGCGCCTCATTGGGCGCGACTCGATTTTCGTCAGGTTGACGTTGTTGTCGTAAAATGGGCGGAGCATGTGGTAAAGCGCGCCCGCCTGATCCTTCACCGCGAAAAGGAGCGAGGTCTTGTTGCAGGGGCCCGGGTCGGGAATCTCCTTGCCGATTACGAGGAAGCGGGTGAAGTTGTTGGGGTTGTCCTCTATGCTCGCCTCTACGTTCAAAAGGCCGTAGAGCTCGCCCGCGAGCTGACCCGCCACCGCCGCAAGGGTTTCGTCCTCGGCGGCCATGCGCGCCGCCTGCGCCGTTGAGGGAGCTTCCAGCGCTGGGACGTCGGGCATGTGCGCCTCAAGCCAGTTGCGGCACTGTGGCAGGGCGTGGGCGTGGGAGTAGATTTTCTGTATGTCGCCGCGCTCGCCGCTCTTGTTCATGAGGTTGAGGCTTATGCGGAGCATCACCTCGCCTACAATCTTTGTCTTGGCGTCGAAAAACTTGTCCAGGGTGTTGGAGACGGCGCCCTCGGTGGTGTTTTCCACCGGAATAACGCCAAAATCGGCCTTGCCCTTCTCCACGTGGTCGAAGACCTCCCCGATTGTGCGCACCGGAAGGCAAAGGGCGCTAAGGCCGAAGTGCTTTAGGCAAGCCTGGTGGGTGAAGGAGGCCTGCGGCCCCAGATAGGCGACGCGAAGGGGCGACTCAAGGGAGAGGGAGGCCGACATTATCTCTTTCCAGACCGGCCTTATGGCGGATGACGGGAAAGGCCCCCCGTTCTTCTCCTGGAGCTTTCGCACCAGATCGTCCTCGCGGGAGGGTGCGTAAAAGGAGGCCCCGCCCTCGCGCTTGGCCTCGCCGACCTCTATCGCCACGCTTGCGCGCTCGTTCAGAAGCGCGAGGAGCTTTTCGTCCAGCGCGTCAATCTTTACGCGAAGTTTTGAGAGCCGCTCTTTAAGTTTTGGGTCTTGGCTCACGTTTCACCGCCTTTTTGGGGGCCGCCCTCTGCCCGCC
>SRXB01000446.1 GCA_009724975.1 bacterium
GCGGCACCGGCACCGTCCTGCCGCTGACCTTGAGCGTGCCGACGCCGACGGAGAGCGGCTCGGGGATGGCGGCAATCCTGTGGAGCGCCAACGGCACGCTGTGGAACGAAGTGCCGTGGTCGGTTGACGGCACCTTCGACGTCAACTACCCGTTGGCCAAGCCGACGGCCAACGTGAGCAAGACGCTCTCGGTCAAGCTCAAGGATGCCGCCGGCAACCTGTCGACGACGGCCTACACCGACACCATCGTCGTGACGCCGTAAACAGAAGCATTTTTAGTGAGAGCATATCCGGCCAGCCCCTTCAAGGGCTGGCCGGTTGCTTTTGATCTAGTTGTGGATTATCGGATTCCCCGCCATTGCACGGGAAGGGGTAATGGGAGGCCGAAATGAAACCGATAAGCGCAGTTTTTCTGGTATATTTTTGAGGTGTTCTGCTTTTTCCCTCTTTTGTAACTAGCTGTTAAACAAGTATTTTGTAAAATCAGTCACAGGGCTGCACCCCATTTCCAAGTCCGGCACCGTTCGGCAAAGAGCGAGAGGCCCTGAGAAATCAGGGCCTCTTGTTTTTTTGTGGTACGCTCCGGTGACCCCCGGGTCACTGTCAGCTGCCTTTTGTCGTTGAGTTATAAAGGTCTTTGCCGCTTGACGGGGCGGAAATCAGTCGGATATAGTCATTTATCTCCGGGAGGGGGTCCTGGCGCATTACCTTTCTTTTCTCGGCCCTTGGCCGGTCCAGTTTTCGGCACTGAAAAGGCACGGCACGGGCAACCGTGTGTCGCAAAGCTACCGCCCCACGAGGAGGCGGCCTTGGGCCTTTCGATTAAATCCAGGGAGCATTAAATGAACAGGCACTTTCTTTTTTTGTTGGCAGTGGCATTGCTCCTTCCCGGCTGCAAGACTTTTGAGCAAGGGCTGATGGAGCAGGGTTACAGGCGATTGCAGGGAGAAGAGTTGATCAGAACTTTTGTCGGCAATACGGATTACACTTCCTCTGGAGAATATTGGTACTACCGCGAGGATGGCAAAATCTCGGGCACTTCGAAATCCGGTCGCAGTATTGATGGCAAATGGAAGGTGAATGAGGGCGGCACGATTTGTATCGACTGGAATGACCAGTATCTGCCGAGTGGCTGCTCGAAGTATTTTGTCAATGACGAGACGGGCGAGGTTGTTTGGCTCGAGCCTGATGGCCAAAACTCCAGGGCAAACATCCAGCCGGGAAACCCGAGAAATTTCAGGTGACAACCAGATTTGATGCGCTGGTGCTTGTTTTTGTTTCTTGCTATCTCCGGGGGGCACTTTAGTATCGTTTGAGTTCTACTCTCCGATAAGAGCAAACCGGGGGCGATCCCGGGGCGCAAAGCCGCGAGCCTCGCGCGAGGTTGTCGGGCTGCCGAAGAGAGCGGATGTTCATGGGGGAAGTTGCAGGG
>SRXB01000447.1 GCA_009724975.1 bacterium
GACATGGAGGTTCTCTTCGACGGAATCCCCCTGGACAAGGTGACCACCTCGATGACGGTCAATCACCCTGCCCCCGCCCTTCTTTGCATGTACCTGGTGGTGGCTGAAAAGCAGGGAGTGCGGTGGGATCAGGTCGGCGGCACGGTGCAAAACGATCCGCTCAAGGAATTTTTCGCGCAAAAATCCTTCATCTGGCCTCCGCGGCAGAGCGTCCGCCTTTTGGTCGACACAATGGAGTTTTGCTCCAAACACGTCCCCAACTGGCATCCGGTCTCCATCTCCGGTTATCACATAAGAGAGGCGGGGTCCACCGCCCAGCAGGAGCTTGCCTTTACTTTGGCGGACGGGCTTGCCTATGTGGAGGCGGCAGTCAAGCGGGGCATGGACGTCGACGATTTCGCCCCGCACCTTAGCTTCTTTTTCGACGCGCACATGGATTTTTTCGAGGAAATCGCCAAGTTCAGGGCCGCAAGGCGCATGTGGGCGCGTTTCATGAAAGAGCGCTTCGGCGCTAAAAACCCAAAATCCCTCTGGATGCGCTTCCACACGCAGACCGCGGGTTGCAGCCTCACCACCCAGCAGCCGCTAAACAACATCGTCCGCACCTCTTTCGAGGCCCTCTCGGCGGTCCTCGGAGGAACACAGAGCCTTCACACCAACTCCTTTGACGAGGCAGAGGCCCTTCCCACCGAGGAGGCGGTTACCGTTGCGCTTCGCACCCAGCAGATAATCGCCCACGAAACCGGCGTCACCAATACGATAGATCCTCTCGCCGGGTCCTACTACGTGGAAGCCCTCACCGACGAGATGGAGAAGGCCGCGATGGCCTATATAAAGAAAATAGAGGCGATGGGCGGGATGGTCGCCGCCGTCGAGGCCGGTTACCCGCAAAGCGAAATACTGAGCGCTTCGATGATTTACCAGCGCGCGGTCGAGAACGGTGAGAAGATTATCGTCGGCGTTAACCGCTTCGATTCGGTCGAAAAAACCAAAATACCGCTCCTCAAAATCGGTGATTCAGTGGAAAAGGCCCAAATCGCACGTATCGCCGAAACCAAGAAGAACCGCGACAACGCCAAGGTCCAGGCCGCTCTCGGAAGGATACGCGACACCGCCGAGGGCGAGGGCAACCTATTGCCGCCCATAATGGAAGCCGTCAGGGAATACGCGCTTTTGGGCGAGATTTGCGGCGCCTTGCTGGATGTCTTCGGCGCCTACCACGATCCGGCCAAATTCTGAGGACGAGAGGGATAGATGAAAAGATACAGGATTCTCATAGCAAAGCCCGGCCTTGACGGACATGACCGCGGCGCGAAGATAATAGCCAAGTTCCTTCAGGACAACGGCTTCGAGGTGATATACCTTGGCCTTCACCAGACACCCGAGCAGATAGTAAACGCGGCGGTTCAGGAGGCCGTGGACGCGGTG
>SRXB01000125.1 GCA_009724975.1 bacterium
CGGTAAATCAGCCCTGAGCCCGTGACCACGCGAACCCCTGCGCCATAAGATTTTCTGCTTATCTCCCAAAGATCCGATTCCTTGTCGGCCACAGAGCCTATCTCGTAGAAAAAGGCGAACTGGACCGCCGTGCGGATGTCTTTCATTATGAAAATGTCGAAAGGGGTGGATTCCTCGGTCAGGTTCCACCGTATCTCGTTGCCGATGAACTGGGTGTGGGCGCCCTTGAACCTGCCTTCGGGGTAGGATCGCAGGCGGACGAAACCGCCGAGGGCTGTGGCCGTCCCGTAGTTGTTTTCCGCGACGATATTGTCGATGAAGCTCTCGCACTCCTGTTTTTCGAGGGGGTCGGAAATGGTGGAGCAGTCCAGCCCCTGTTCATCGGCGATTATCGCCCTGTCGGTTTCGCCCTTTTGGATTACGTTGGCGTCGGATTTGAAGAGATTGACCGCCCAGGTGCTTCTTTTGCCGAGGGGTATGTAGCCGGTGAAGGAGGAATCCACGTAAAAGTAGTCGGGGCCAGAGTTCATCTTGGGCGCGCGCCATATGCTGGTCTCTAAGCGCACGCCCCTGCGCGGGTCCATGTAGTCGTCGGTGAAGTCGAGCCTTCCGCCAAGTATGGCGGTCTGAATATATTCGCGCGGGGCGTTTTCGGCTTTCAGGATGAGGTTGCCGTCCTTGTCGCGCACCGCCTCGAAGACGCTTGTGCCGCCGTACCAGCCGACAAATCCCTCGACTCTCCTGTCGAGGAAGGTGGCGGTCAGCCTCGCCCCGCCAAAAGAGGTGTCCCCCACCTCTGCGAGGACGTAATCGTCCTTGCCGGTTTCCATGCCGCGCTTTGCGTAGGTCTGGAGGGTCGCCTTGGAAAGGTGAGCGCCGCCGAAATCGAGGATTAGGCGCTTGTCGACGAGGTGAAGGCTATTCACTCCCACCGCTTCGCCGTCAACGTCGCCCAGAAAGAAGGTTCCGATCAGATCGGTGTAGGTGTCGCCGACATTAGTGGCCGCGCCGAAAAGGCCGTAGCCGTTGCCGATGCCGGGAAGGTCGTAAAAATAAGGGAATAGTGCGTATCCCGAGTCTTTCTGGTACTGGGAGCGCCTGCGGTCGGGGTAAAGGTCGGCTTCGGCGCGGGCGGCGGCGGCGAAAAGAACCAAGACCGAGCCAGCGCACAAGAGCCTTTTCATTTCGGGTCACTCCACCGTGACCGATTTCGCCAGATTTCGCGGCTGATCCACGTCTGTGCCCTTGAGCTCGGCAACGTGGTAGGCCAAAAGCTGCAGGGGGACGCTGGCGACAATGGGCATGAGCTCTTCGTCGAAATCGGGGATGGGCAAAAGCATCTCGCTCTTTTGGGCGGCGGTCGAGTCATGGTTCTGCGCGACGGCGAAGACCCTCGCCCCCCTCGCCCGAACCTCTTCCACGTTCGAGAGCATCTTTTCGTAGCCGTTTCCCTCCGGCATCAGCGCGATTACCGGCAACTCCTTGTCCACAAGGGCGATGGGACCGTGCTTCATCTCTCCCGCGGCGTAGCCTTCGGCGTGGATGTAGCTGATCTCTTTGAGCTTCAGCGCGCCCTCCAGCGCTATCGGGAAGAAAAGACCCCTGCCCAGGAAGAGCGCGCTGCGGGAGTCTTTTATGGCTTGGGCGGCTTTCTTGTAGTCTCCCTCGAAGGCGAGCGCATGCTCGACCGCCGAGGGCAGGTGGCGCAGGGTCTCCATCTTATCGGCGATTCCCTCAAGGGTGAGAAGGCCGCGCGCGCGGGCGAGAAAGAGCGCCATTACATATAAAGTGGTGAGCTGGGTGGTGAAGGCTTTGGTCGAGGCTACGCCTATCTCAGGCCCGGCGTGGGTGAATAGGGTGGCGTCCGAGGCCCTTGCGATGGAGGAGCCGACGACATTGCACACCGAGAGGATGGGCGCGCCGTTGCGCCTACCCTCTTCAAGGGCGGCGAGCGTATCGGCTGTTTCGCCCGACTGGCTTATAAGCAAAAGGGCGGTTCCCTTTTCTATTATGGGGTTTCGGTAGCGGTATTCGCTGGCCAGATCGACGGTCACTGGAATGCGCGCCAGCTTCTCTATCCAGTACTTGCCGCAGAGGCCCGCGTGGTAGCTGGTGCCGCAGGCTACTATGTGCAGCGCCTTTATGGAGGCGGCAATCGCATCGGCGTTTTCGCCCTCAAGCTCCACACGTCCCTCCAGGGGGTGGAGCTTGCCCGCTATGGTGTCGGCAATGGCCCTCGGCTGCTCGAAGATTTCCTTGAGCATGAAGTGCTTGTAGCCGCCCTTTTCAGCCATCGCGGGGGACCAGTTGACAGTCTGGACGGGTCTGGCGACCTCTTTGCCGGTGGCGTCAGTTATGGAGACGGAGTCGGCGGAGAGTATGGCTATGTCGCCATCCTCAAGGAATATGAACTTTCTGGTATAGGCGAGGAGGGCGGGTATGTCGCTGGCGATGAAGTTTTCCCCCTCGCCGATTCCTATTACGAGCGGACTTGCCTTCCTCGCGGCGTAGAGCTTGCCCGAATCCCTGGCGCAGATGACCGCCACGGCATAGGAGCCGTCCAGCCGTGAAAGGGCCGATTTGAAGGCCGATTCGGCGCAGTGGCCCCCTTCCATGTATTTGTGGATGAGGTGGGGGATCGCCTCGGTGTCGGTGTCGGAAGCGAAGGAGTAGCCGTCGGCGGTAAGCTCTTTTCGCAGGGCCATGTAGTTTTCGATAATCCCGTTGTGGACCACCGCTATGTCGCCTGCCGTGTGTGGGTGGGCGTTTTGCTCGTTCGGCGCGCCGTGGGTTGCCCAGCGGGTATGGCCTATGCCAAGAGTTCCGGCCAGGGGCGAGGCGCGCAGGCTCTTGTCGAGGTTCACCAGCTTGCCGACGCTGCGGCGCACATCTATTCCGCTTGCCGAGAAGGCAGCGATTCCCGCCGAATCGTATCCGCGGTACTCAAGCTTCCCAAGGCCGTCCATTATTATGGGGACGCTGTCCTGGCCCCCTATATATCCGACTATTCCGCACATTTACTTATTTTCCCTCAATCCGCTTTTTCCATCCATCGATGGTTTTTTGCGGGGCTCTTGAAATGCCCAATGCCTCTTCGGCTACGTCCTTCGTTATGGTCGATCCCGCGCCGGTGACTGCGTTTTTTCCTATTTCAACCGGCGCTACGAGGCTTGAATTGGAGCCGATGAAGGCTCCGTCCCCGATGACGGTCCGAAACTTGTTTTTGCCGTCGTAATTGCAGGTTATGGTTCCAGCGCCGATGTTGGCGTCTTTGCCCACCACCGCGTCGCCGAGGTAGGTGAGGTGGCTTGCCTTGCTCCCTTCCCCGAGGGTTGTGTTCTTTATCTCAACGAAATTGCCGACCTTCGCCCCCTCCATTATCCTGGCTTTGGGCCGCAGGTGGGCGAAGGGACCGACAGAGGCGCCCTTGCCTACGAAAGCCGACTCGATTACCGAGTAGGGCTTTATCACGACTCCCTCTTGAATATGGGAGGATTTTATCACGCATCCCTGGCCAATCAACGAGCCCGACCCGATCTCGCTCTCTCCCTCAATCCTGCAAAAGGGCGCCACGGTCACGTCCGGAGCGATTTTAGCGCCCGGGAAGATCCAGGTGGAGGCGGAATCTTCGATGGTGACCCCACCTTCCATCAATTTCTTGTTTATCCTCGCCCGAAGATGTCCGGCGGCCTCGGCGAGCTGCACGCGGTCGTTTATTCCAAGCGCCTCTACCGGATCGGCCAGCACGAAGGAGCCGGCCCTGCCCTCGGCGGCGGCGGCTTTGACGATGTCGGTCAGGTAGTATTCGCCCTGGCTGTTGTCTGTGGTGAGGGTTTTTAGCGCCGCCCAGAGCCAGGGCATCGAGACGGCGAAGGTTCCCGTGTTGACCTCGCGTATGCCCCGCTCGGCCTCGGAGGCGTCCTTGTGTTCTACGATGGCCTTAAGGCCGCCCCTCTCGTCCCTTACAAGCCTTCCGTAGCCATTCGGGTCTTCGGGAATCATCGACAAGACGGTCACAAGGTTGCCCGTCTCCCTGTGGGACCCGAGAAGAAGGGCTATAGTCTCGGAAGTGATGAGGGGCACGTCGCCGCAAAGTATCAGGGCCGTGCCATTTGACCTGGGCGAGGCCGCCTCGGCGCACATCACCGCGTGGCCGGTTCCCTTTTGCTCTTCCTGAAGGGCCCAGGCGAGGCTTTCGCCGAAATATTCCCGCACCGCCTCGGCCTGGTGGCCGATTACGGCGACAATGTCGTTTATCCCCGCCTCCTTAAGGGCCGCAACGGGGTAGCTCATTATCGGTTTTCCCATTATGGGGTGAAGAACCTTGGCCAGCGGGGACTTCATCCTCGTCCCCTTGCCGGCGCAAAGCATTATCGCCATCGTTTTTTCGCTCATTACCCGTCTCTTTTGCCAGTATTTGGAAAGGACATCTTTAATAAAGACCGCAGGGCGGGCAGGGCAGGTCCAAAATCAACTCACCCCCGGTTTTTCGAAAGCAGGTCGTCAAAATAGGCGATGGTTTTCAAAAGCCCCTCCCTCAGCGGAATCCTCGGGCTCCAGCCAAGCTCCTTTTTCGCCACCGATATGTCGGGGCTCCGGCGCGTGGGGTCGTCCTGCGGCAGTTCCCTGAAAATTATCTCGCCTTTTTTGCCCATCAACTCCGATATGGCCTGGGCCAGCTCAAGAACCGTTATCTCTTCGGGGTTGCCAAGGTTAACCGGCCCCGAGAATCCGTTCGCCTCCATCAGCGAAACCAGGCCGGTGATGAGGTCATCCACGTAGCAAAAGCTTCTAGTCTGCTTTCCGTCGCCGTATATCGTTATCGGCTTGCCCAGAAGGCCCTGCACTATGAAATTGGAGACGACCCTCCCGTCGTTGGGGTGCATGCGCGGCCCGTAGGTGTTGAATATGCGGGCTATGGCTATGTCGAGGCCGTATTGGCGCTTGTAATCCATGAAAATGGATTCGGCGGCGCGCTTGCCCTCGTCGTAACAGCTTCTCACCCCTATCGGGTTGACGTTGCCCCAGTAGTCCTCCCTTTGGGGGTGAACGGCGGGGTCGCCGTAAACCTCGGAGGTGGAGGCTTGCAGAATTCTTGCCCCCACCCTCTTTGCCAGCCCTAGCATATTTACCGAGCCGACGACAGAGGTGTTGAAGGTCTGTACGGGGTTGTACTGGTAGTGGACGGGCGAGGCGGGGCAGGCGAGGTTGTATATTTTGTCGACCTCGACATAAAGAGGCTTTCTTATGTCGTGGCGGATAAGTTCAAAGCGCGTGTTGGCAAGGAAATCGGAGAGGTTTTCCTTTGAGCCGGTAAAAAAATTATCCACGCACAGGACTTCATATCCGCGACTCAGCAACTCGCCGACAAGGTGCGACCCAAGAAAGCCGCCCCCGCCGGTGACGAGGATTCTTTGGCGCATAGCTCCCGTTGCTGGCCCGACCCTATTTTTTATCTCGAACAAACCACCCTCCTTGGCCTATAACTGTTCCATATTATCGCGCATTGAGCCGGGCAATCAAACACCATGTTCAAAATCTTGAATTTTGCCCGTTTTAACACGGAGGAAGCGTGCGCCGGACCCTTTCAGTAGTCGTTCCCTGCTACAATGAGGAATCCTCTCTTAAAGAGTGCCTGAAGCGGCTTTTAAGTATCGCCGACGAAAGCCTAGCCCTTGAGGTCATAGTGGTTGACGACTGCTCTGGCGACCAATCCGCTAAAATAGCGCTGGAAATGGCCGCCCAAAACCCCTCCATCCTCCTTGTGCGCCACCAGGTGAACCGCGGCAAGGGGGCCGCGCTGCGCACGGGCTTTGAAAAAGCCACCGGCGATTACGTCGCCATACACGACGCCGACATGGAGTATGACCCCGCCGACCTGAAAAAAATCGCCGCTGTCCTCGACGAGGGGGGGTGCGACGTCGTCTTCGGATCGCGCTTTCTTGAGAATAAGGGCGGAGGCAAGGGATATTTCGTACACCGCAACGCCAACCGCTTTCTCACCTTCGCCTCCAACCTCTTCACCGGCCTTAGGCTCACGGACATGGAGACCTGCTACAAGGTTTTCAGGCTTGATGTGCTGAGGAAGCTCGACCTTAGGGAGGAGCGGTTCGGCATTGAGCCTGAGATGACGGCCAAGGTGGCGAGGTTGGGGGTCAGGGTTAAGGAGGTGCCTGTTTCCTACAACGCGCGCACCTATTCCGAGGGCAAGAAAATCGGCCTCAAGGACGGATTTCGCGCGCTCTACTGCATAGTGAAGTACGCCTTTTAGCCGCTAGCGGAAAATATCTGGGGCCAGTTGCGCCCCCTTCTCCCAAACC
>SRXB01000126.1 GCA_009724975.1 bacterium
CATGGCCACCCTGAATGAGTTCAGGGGCCGCCGCGTGGTTTTCCTCAAGGGCGCGCCGGAAAAAGTCCTGGGGCTTTGCAATTTCACGGAAGATGAAAGCGGCCTTTCGTCCTTGGGGGAAGAGGGCAAAAAACGCCTTCTTGAAAGGGCGGAAAAGATGGCGGGGGATGCCTTGCGCGTCCTTGGTTTCGCCGCAAAGGAGTCAGGCGATATCGCCAGGGCCGCCAACGGCATGACCTTCCTTGGCTTTCTCGCGATGCAGGACCCGCCGCGCGCCGAAGCCGCCGAGGCCGTAAGAAAATGCGTGGCCGCGGGAATAAGGCCGGTGATGATAACCGGCGACCATCCCCTCACCGCCGCCAAGATAGCGAGAGAGGTGGGGATATTGAACAGGGGCCTTGTCATGACCGGCGCGGACCTTGAGGCGGCGAACGAGGAGGAGCTGTGCGCCATGGTCGGGCGCGCAGAGGTCTTCGCGAGGGTCTCGCCGGAGCACAAGCTAAGGATAGTGGAGGCTTTGAGGAAAAACGGCGAGGTTGTGGCGATGACCGGCGACGGCGTCAACGACGCCCCGGCGCTCAAAAAGGCCGACATTGGAATATCGATGGGCCTTACCGGCGCGGACGTCACCCGCGAGGCCTCCTCGATGACCCTTCTCGACGACAGTTTTTCCACAATAGTCGATGCGGTGCAGGAAGGGCGGATTATTTACGACAACATCGGCAAATATCTGAAATTCCTGATTTCCTCGAACATCGGGGAGGTTGGGCTGATGGCGGTGGCAGTGCTTTTCGGCTTCCCGCCGCCCCTTTCCGCCGTCCAGCTTCTTTACGTCAACCTCGCGACCGACGGCTTGCCAGCCCTGGCACTTGCGGTGGACCCGCCTGAATCCTGCGTGATGTCACGCCCGCCAAGGGACCCGGCTAAGGGTGTTTTCACGCGGGAGGCGGTTGTGTTGATGGTTGCAGGGGGGATATGGTCAGCAATCGTTAATTTTTCGCTATTTTACTGGGAGATGAAAAACGGTCCCGGCCTGCAAAAGGCGATGACCATCACTTTTTTGAGCCTTGTCCTCATCCAGTTTTTCAAGGCCTACTCCTTCAGGTCCGAGGAGAGGGGCGCATGGCGCGCGCCCTTGGCCAACAAATGGCTCAACAGGTCGGTTTTGTGGGAGCTTTTCCTTATGGCCCTCGTAATATACCTCCCCGCGCTTCAAAAACCCTTTTCCACAATCTCCCTGACCCCGACGGAGATTCTCTTTGCCGGCGCGGCTTCCTTTTCCGTTATACCGGTTCTTGAAACCGTGAAAATGGCCTTGAGGAAAAGAGGTTCACCTAAAAAGAGCCGGTCGAGAGCATAACCAGGGTGCAACCCTCCACCCACTCGATTTTTGCCTTGTCGAGGGCGGCCTTCAACTCCTCCGATTGCGCGCCGGGGTTCATTATAACCCTGACGGGACGAAGCCGCAGGATATCACCCGTTATTCCCGCTATTGCGGCGGGCCCGACGTAAAGGGTGAGGGTATCCACCTTTTCGGTGATTTGTCCGAGCGAGGTTAGCGACTCAAGCCCCTCTATGGTAGATCCGTCCCTCGTCACCGGTATCACGCGGTGTCCGGCGGCCAAAAGACGCCTTACGGCCTTGTTTGAATATCTTTCGGGGTCGGGGCTCGCCCCCATCACTGCGACCGTCTCTGCCTTCAAGCGAAACCTCCGCGCAAGCGCACAAATATGCCTTCTTTAATTTACCATTAATTGCGGCGTTTTTCGCGACGGTGGCGGCAAAAACCGCCCGCAGTCGTAAAATAGGCTGTTTTCCGGCGCGGAGGGAAGGGGGTGTGCGAAAAACTGTTGTTTTTCGCGGCTAAATGAAACAAAATTCGCTAAAGACAGGTAGATTTTATAAAGTGAAGATATATTCGGGCTAGTTGCAAAATTTACCGGCTACTAAAGGGCAGATTGTGCCCTTTGGCCGCGCATGCATTGGCAGGAGCAGTTTGGCGTTTCTTAAAGGCTTTTTTTCTTCCAAGCCTCCCAAGGAGGAGTCGGACGGTCGCAATTCGGGCGGCAAGTCTCGTCTTTTGCCTTGCGCCATTCTAATCGCCGTGGCCGCGCTGCTCGCGCCCTCCCTCGCCTTTGCCTGGCCCGCCGACGCCAACTGGAAACCCATACTCATTGGAGGCCTTCCCCTTCAGGATATCAACACCGACGCCAACACCGAGCGAAACATAGTCTCCTCGGCGGGAAACGCCGCCGCCTATTATTACAACGACGGCACCGACATCTTCTTTCGCGAGCGGCTCGACGCATCTCCGCAGGGAGGAGGCGGCCAGGGGAATCTGACCCCTTTCGGCTGGGGGATGGAGTTCGACACCGACGGGGTGCTGAACACCTACGAATATTTGATAATGATCGATGGAATCTCCTCACCCGAGGTGATATCCATCCGCCAAAACACCTCAACGCCGGCCAAGGGGCTCGACAAACCCGGTGATCAGGCAGAAGTGGAGCTGTATTCGGTTCCGCTCAACCCCGGCGTGAATTTCCGTATTGTAGCCGCCAACACTTCCATAAACGGCACCCAGGATTACTTCCTCGACTGGTCTCTAAACTTCCAGAATTACCTTACCGCAACAGGCCTGACCCCAGACCTCCCTATTCGCACATACTGGGGTTCCTCCAACAGCACTCAAACACTTACCAGTGATCTCGTCGATGCCAGCGGCGCGGACACCCTCACAGCCGGTTTTTCCGACGTCATAACCTTTTGGGGAACCAGGGCCGTGACCGGCTCTGTAAGCTTCGTGGACGACCTTGCGGGCAACGGCTCTCCCACTCTGGCCGACATATCTTACCCGCTTTATGTAAAAGTCACGGATTCCGACCTCAACCACCAGCCGGACGTGGTGAACACGACCACCGTCGCCATTACAACTTCAAATGGCGACTCGATGACGGCTACTGTGACTGAAACCGGCGTCAACACCGGCATTTTCACCGTCTCAATACCCACGGCGCACAGCGCGTCGGTCACCGTGGGCGACGCCACCCTGCAACTCGTTAGCGGCGCCGTGGTAACGGCCACATACACGGACGCCGTCGACTCCTCCATACCGCCGCTGAGAAACCAGCCGCGCACAGACGCTATAACGATGCGCGGCGCTTCAATAGCCATATCCAAGACCGCGGACAAAACCGAGGCGGTCGGAAAAGACGAGGTTGTCTATACAATCACCTTCTCCAATTCGGGGACCGCCACCGCAAGGATTTTCACGGCGACCGACACGCTGGCGACGGGATTCACCTATAAGGCGGGCTCAACCACCGGCCTTACGACCGCCGACCCTGCTATTTCCGGCCAGACCCTCACGTGGAGCGGCAACTTCCCCGTCTCCTCCGGAGCTTCGGCGACTCTTTCCTTCACGGCAATTGCGGGCGGCCCAAGGGGAACCGCCTACAACAACGCCTCCGCCGAAGGGCCAAACTTCGTCACGGTCTTAACCGGCAACACGGCGCCGGTCCAGATAAAGGCCCCGGTCGTTACAATCACCAAATCGGCCGACCCCGCATCGGGGCTTCCCGGGCAGGAGATTACCTACACTATCCACTATAAAAACACCGGCGACTCAAGCGCCCACACCCTTTTGGTAATCGACTCGGTGCCTGCATTCACAAACTACGTGGCCGGAAGCCTTAGGGCCGGCGACGCCAGCTCTACATACGCCACCGCCACCCCGAGAACAGACGGCGCGGGAGAAGCAAGCTGGCCGGAAGTTCAGGGGCAGGTAAGCGGCTCCACCATATCTTTCACCATAACCTCCCTGGCCGCCGACGACCTGGCGGCAGGGTCCGGCCCGGACGAGGGCAAAGCCTACTTCAAGGTAACTATCCAATAGGATGGAGGATAAAAACCCATGAACCATGCGACCAAAAAACGCTTCGGAGCCTTGCTGGCTACGGCGGCTTTATTATTAAGCACATCGGCCCTGGCGGCACCGAAGCTGACGGTGGAAATTTCGGTGACCAAAGACAGCGTCGTGACCGAAAACGGCCAGCCGGTAACAAAAAAGGTCGCCGCTAAAGAGGGTTTTCCCGGTGACTTGCTCACATACTCCCTCGCCTATAAAAATTCTGGCGATGCAAACGCGGTGGGGGCGCTCATCGTAGACCCGATCCCGAAAGGCACCGCTTATATGGCCGGTTCCGCGACAAAAGCAGACGCCGAGGTCAACTTCAGCATCGACGGCGGCAAAACCTACGGCGCGGAGCCGATAACTTTCGAGGCGCTCGACGAAAAGGGCAACAAGGTCACAAAAACCGCCACGCCGGAAATGTACACCCATGTCAGGTGGAAGCTGACCAAGCCGGTCCCTGCGGGCGGCTCGGGAATTCTGGAGTTCAAGGTTAAGGTTCTGTAAGGCTGAGAAAAAAAGACGCCGGAGGAATTTGACGTGAATAAAAACCCGCTCATTTTTATGGTCTTGGCGATTGCGCTGGTTGCGCACACGTGCGCTTTTGCCATTGGAACGGCGGCGGGCACTAACATTTCCAATACGGCTCAGCTGACCTATTACGACAACAACGGCACGCAAATAGCGGCTGGCAAAAACTCCAACACGGTGGTCACCGTAATAAACCAGGTCGCCGCCGTAGACGTAGCCACTACGCTTGCCGCCCAAAACAGCACCAACGAAGCGATAACCTATTATCCCGCAACAATCGCGAACCTAGGTAACGGAACCGACGCCTTCGCGCTTTCGGCGACATCCACGGCGGGATGGACTCCCGCGTCAATAAATATCTATCAAGACGTCAACTTAAATGGCGGCTACGACGCGGGCATCGACACTCTGCTCGGCGCAATGTCCACCGGACCGCTTGCCGCCGACGCAATTTTCAGCGTTTTGGTGGCAGTCGAAGCTCCAGACGTGACGATAGCGCCCAACGGCTCCACAAACACAGTCACACTGGTCGCCACCTCCACATTCAATCCCGGGATATTGGACAGCCAGAGCTTTTTAACCACAAATCTCGCGCCCAGGGCCACCGTACACCTCGTGGCAAGCACTCTTACCCCAAAGCCCGGGGATATCGTCACCTTCACCGCCACCGTGACAAACGCGGGCGGAAACGCCATAAAGGGCGACATCGCTTTCACCACGGCACAACCAGCGGACCTCACCTACGTTACGGGCTCAATCTCCGTGGGAGGGGTCGGCAAAACCGACCCAATAGACGCGGACAACGCCGACTTCTCGGCGGGTGCGGTCCATGCCTCCCTGCCGCCGATTGCAGGGGGCGGTTCGGTTGACGTAATCTTCCGGATGCAGGTAAACAGCGACGTGCCAAGCGGCACTCCCGTTTCAGTCACCTCGGTGATAAACTACGTGGTCGGCTCCAAACCCCGCTCCCACAGCGACACCGCGACGCTTGTAATCGCCAGCCTCGCCGGAGTCCTGGTTGCCACGCCAACAACCACCGACACAAAAACCCCTGATGACATGACGACCTTCCCGATAGTCATCACCAACACCGGAAATTTCGCCGACACTTTCGACCTCACCGCATTCACCGCAGGAAGCTGGGTTTACAGCTTCTATTCGGACCTGGCAGGGACCTTGCCGCTGACCGATTCCGACGGCGACTCCAAACTCGATGTAGTGCTTGCACAGGGCGCTTCTACAACGGCTTATCTGGGAGCGCACGTACCGGCAAACGCGGCTGACGCCTCGACCAGCTCGGCCACCGCGACTATCACGTCAAGCTACGACACCGCGGTGACTTTCACAACCGGGGCGCTTACCACTACAGTGGCCTCGCCCAGGGTGAAAATCACCAAGCAGGCGGACAAAAGCCAGGCCAACCCGGGCGAAACGATTACCTACACAATAGTTATCGAAAACATTGGCACCGGCGCGGCCTCGAACATCCTGCTCACGGACCCGGTTCCCGCCTTCACCACCTTCGCGGGCGGGCTTATGGGCGGCTACGGGTTGGCGATAAATCCAAAAACAGCGGCCAACGACGGTGACGAGGTCAAGTTCAACGGGACAACGGTCTCCGCCGGAGACAGCGGCGCGCCAGTTGGGCTAGACCCTTCCGGCGGGGCTAATTCCAAATACACGCTCATATATCAGGTTACAGTAGATTAAAAACGCGGCGAGAACCGCATAACCTTTTTAAACGGGGCCTTGCCAAACCGCCCCAAAACGCAGCAAAAGGAGGCACCTATGCTGAAAAGATTGTCCCTGTTAACCATTTTTGCGCTGGCCGCATTGTGGTCGGCGCAGGCGTTCGCGGTGGGAACGGCCGCGGGCACC
>SRXB01000448.1 GCA_009724975.1 bacterium
CGGCATCGACGGCTACCGCGTCGACTGCGCAGGCGGCGGCCCGCCCAACTGGGCGGCCGCGGACGGCCGCCGCCCCAGCCACAGCGGCCTCGCGGGCTCCCTGGGCATCCTCCGTCGGGCCCGGGCCGCGATGGAGAAGGTCAAGACGCCTATCCTCCTGCTCGCCGAGGCCGAGGTAGAGACTTCCAAGGCCGAAATCGTCCTTGCTGAGGCCGAAAGGTCGCCTGATTTCTCGCTTTTGTTCGGCGTTGGCCGCGAGGACGAGGCCAATGTGGTCCAAGCTGGCTTCTCGGTATCTCTGCCGCTTTTTAATCCAAAAAACGGCGAGGTACTCGCCGCCAGAGCGAGAAGCAATAAGGCGAAAACGGCCCTCGAAATCAGAAAGGCGTCGGCAGCCGCCGAAATCCGCAGCGCGAAAAGCGCCTACGGCAACGCCCTGGCGGCGGTTCGAAGGACGGAGACGGAACTGCTGCCCCAGCTCAAAGCCAACGAGGAATTGGCCAAAGAGAGCTTCAAGGCGGGGAAGATTCCTCTGGGCAATCTGCTTCAACTGAGGCGGGAGGCGCTGGAAATCAGCCGCGAATACATCGAAAGCCTCTTCGAGGCAGCTAAAGCCGGGGTCGCGTTGGTGGCGGCAACCGGTTACTATCCTAAACAAGCGCAACAATAAAAGGAGAATCGTCATGAACAAGAAAATAGTCCTTCTCGTCGCCCTTTCGCTTTTCGTTTCTTACGCTTACGCGAGCGAAGAAAAAACGCCTACCTGGTCGCAGGAGGAAAAACACGCCCCCCAGGACGCCAAGCCCGGTTCCTACGAGGACTGGTGCGCGGAGCACGGAGTACCGGAGTCAAAAGATACTCGCTGCAGCCCCGCTCTCATCCCCGCCTTCAAGGCGACTAAGGACTGGTGCAAGGACCACGGCCTGCCGAAGTCCCAAGACCTTAAGTGCAACCCCAATCTCAAGATTGTCCGCCCACCCAAGGAAGCGGCCAAGGGAGCTAAGTGATATGAAAACCACATTGCTCGCGGCGCTGCTTTCTTTGGCGGTGCTTTCGGGCTGCGCGAAGAGCGAAGCCGTCGCAAGCGGAGGCGCGCCGCAGCCGGAGGCAAAGGCCGAGAGCCAGGCCGCCCAGGAAGGCATCTGCAAGGAGCACGGGGTTCTGGAATCGCTCTGCACCAGGTGCAACCCCTCTCTAGCGGCTATTTTCAAGGAGAGCGGCGACTGGTGCACGGAGCATGATTTCCCCGAGTCGTTCTGCCCTCTTTGCCACCCCGAAAGGGGCGGAAGGCCCGCCGAGGACGTTTCGGACGACGGAGTGCCGGCGGACGGCACCAGGGTGAAGATGAAGACCAGGGAGGCGGCGGAGATTGCCGGGATATCGACGGTCAAGGCCAAAGGCAAGCGGGAGGC
>SRXB01000449.1 GCA_009724975.1 bacterium
CTGGGCAAGGACCCGAAGAAGGTCATGGTGACGGGCGACATCGGCTGCACAATCCTTGGCATGAACCCGCCCTTCAGCCTCTGCCGCACGGAAGTCTCCATGGGAGCCTCCATAGGGATGGCCCAAGGGTTCGCCTACGCCGACGTGGAGGGGCCGGTAATCGCCACCATAGGCGATTCCACCTTCTTCCACGCGGGCATACCCGCCCTGATAAACGCCTCCTCGCGAAACGTCAACCTCACGGTGGTCGTCCTGGACAACAGCTACGCCGCGATGACCGGCCACCAGCCCACTCCGGCCACCGACTCCTACTCGGAGGACATAGTACCCAACCAGGTTGAGCTTTACGACTTCGTGAAGGCCTGCAACGTGCGGCGAATCTCGAAAACCCTCCCCTACTTCCACAACAAGCTCCAAAAAGCGCTATACAAGGCGATGAAGACCCCCGGGGTCAACGTCGTAATAGCCGAAGCCCCCTGCGTCTCCCGCACCAAGTGGGGAATGCTGGTCCCCTACAAGGTCCGCCTCGACAAATGCAAGGGGTTCTCCTCCTGCGACGGCGCCTGCATAAAATCGGTGGGATGCCCCGCCATAGAGCGAACCGAATCGGGCGCGGCCTTCATAGACAACTTTCGCTGCATGGGCTGCGGCCTTTGCGCCACCGCCTGCATGAACAAGGGGATAGTGCGCGACGTGAAAAACATCAGGAACAGAAGGAGCAAGTGAAGTGAAGCTCGACCTTCTGGTTTGCGGAGTCGGGGGCCAGGGCGTGGTCACCTTCTCGAAGATACTCGTAAAGGCCGCGCTGAGCGAAGGGTTCGACGCCCACTACCTCACCGCCTCCGCCGCCTCACAGCTTGAGGGGCAGGTAAGCGCCCACATCAGAATCGGAACCCCCGCCGGCCCGAGCCCGAAGATACGGCGCGGCCAGGCCGACGCGGTGGTGGCGATGGACAGGCTTGAGGCGATAAATTACAGCCACTACCTATCGCAGGCAGGCGTGCTCATAGCCCTGGACGGCGGGCTTATCCCCCTGATAGCAAGAACCGGCTCGGGCAGATACCCCTCGCGGGAAGACGTGGAAAAAATCTACGGCCAAAAGCGGATGGTGTGGGTGCAGATGCCGGAGATGGTCCGCAAATCCGGCGTAATGGGGCTGGTGGGGGCGGTAATGCTCGGCGCCACCTCCGCCGTGACCAGCGTCGTCGACCGCGACCACATGGTCAAGGCGCTGAGGGAGGAAAAGCCCTCCATGGCAGACCTTGAGACCGACGCCTTTTTCGAGGGTTACTCCATGGCGAGCGGAGACCACTCCTTCAGGGGCGGAGAGGACCGGTAAACCCATTGCCCTTGACACGCGTCTATCAACGGCCTTACAAAAGCCGTGCCTTTTTTGACTAAACGGGACACTC
>SRXB01000450.1 GCA_009724975.1 bacterium
CGCCGAGTCCACCGCCTACCGCTTCGCCAAGCTCGACCTTCGCCACCACTCGCCCGAGGCTGGCCGCATAGTGCGCGGCGACATCTCGCGCGGCGAGGTCTACTACACCAACTCCACCCAGCTTCACGTGGGCTGCGAGGTTGGGCCGGTGGAGCGCGTCAAGCTGGAAGGGCTCTTCCACCCGCTCATCGAGGCGGGCTCGATAACCCACATATGGCTGGGCGAGCAGCACCCCTCGGCGGCGAGCCTCGCCAACCTCATAAAGAAGATTTTCCAAAACACCCAGAACGACCAGGTGGCCTTCAGCCCCGAATTCACCACCTGCCTCTCCTGCTGGCGCACCTCGCGCGGCCTCTCCAGCGCCTGCCCCGCCTGCGGCAGCGACGAGGTCGAGGGAATAACCCGCATCACCGGCTACTTCACCAAGGTAAGCTCGTGGAACCAGGGCAAACTCGGCGAACTGGCCGAGCGCATGCGCAACAAGGGTTTTTTCGAGGCGTGCGCCGACGCCTCCAAAGAAGTGAAGAACGGTTAGGGAGGAAGCAAGATGACGCTTTTCACCAAGGAACACTGCGACAAGTGCGAATACGTCAAAAACAACTTCGACCTCGGGTCCATGGGGGTGAACATCGAGGTCTTGGGGCCGGAAAACCCCGACGCGCTCGCCCACCTCGCCTGGCACGGCCTCGTGGGAGTAGCCGAGAAGATGCTTCCCATACTTGTCCTTGACGATTCCTCTCACATCGCGGGCGCGCTCAACATCAAAAAGTATCTGGCGGGCATCGCCAACTGATGAGCCCCCTGCCCGAGGTAAAGGGCTTTTTAGAGACAAGTTTTGTCGATTGGCCGGGGAAGGTGGCCGCCGTGGTCTTCCTTCCCCGGTGCAACTTTGCCTGCCCCTATTGCCACAACCACCGCCTCGTCACCGACCCCGACTCCTACAAAACCTTTGACCTTGAGCAAATCCTTGAAAAGCTTCAAAACCTGCGCGAGTGGGTCGACGGCGTAGTTGTTACGGGCGGCGAGCCCACCATCCACGCCGGATTGCCCGCTTTTCTGTCGGTCTTTCGGGAAAATCGCTGGCCCGTGAAGCTCGACACAAACGGCTCCAACCCCGAAATGGTCCAAAAACTCATTGAAGAGGGTCTTATCAGCGCTATCTCCATAGACGTCAAGGCCCCCCTTGAGGAGTTGGCCTACCGGAGAAACGCCGGACGCGGCGCGGACCCCCAAAAAGTCGCGAAAACCCTGAAAGTGGTGGCCGCCTCGGGCCTGCCCGCCGAACTTCGCTCCACCGTCCACCCCTCGCTCCTTTGCGAGGCCGAAATAGCCAGGATGGCCCGTCAGGTCGCTGAAATAATGGGCGAAGAGGCCAAAATAAAGTGGCAGCTGTGCAACGGCGCCGATA
>SRXB01000127.1 GCA_009724975.1 bacterium
AATAAAAACCCTGTGTAATTGAATCGTTATGTCATGGGTAGCAAGGGGGCATCAAAATAAATGCTCTACCACTTAAAAAAAGGAGATGTGAAATGGGCAAACAAGACAACAAAACAGGGTCGATTCTTCGTGTCGAGGAAGATGGCGACTTCCTTCTCGGGCATCTCAATGCCGAACTCGGCGAGGAGCTGCAGTCAGCATTCGACGTGCTGAAAACTGCAAACGCCGGCAAGAAGTTGGTCAGATGCGCCATTGTAAAAAATGCGTCTCGGCAGCGTTTCGCAGTAATCCCGCTCTGGGATGCAACGCGGAGATTCCCCGAGGAGTCGATCGAGCGTCAACTTGCCAGAATGGCGAAACGATCCAGTAGATAAGGTGGTGACAGATGTCTTTTGGAATGACCATCCAGGCCTGAACAGTTCAATTTACCCAACGATAGCGGCAATGAAAACTATCAAGAAGAAATCACAAAGATAGAAAGGAGTAGATCATGGGGGTACAAGACCAAATCAATAGCCTCTCGGTTCAATGGAAAAGTGCGTGTGAAAAGTACTATGAAGCGCTTTACGCACGCAAAAAAAACCCACTTCTTCCTGAAAGCGACGTTAAGGAGGCTTTGCTGAAGGTCAAGAGTCTGGAAGATGAGATGAAAGCTTTATCCAGGGAGAGAGACGAGATCGCCGCTGAAGTGAAGGAGTTGATTAAACAGCCTCAACTCAAGCAACCGGCAGAGCGCTTTGACGACCAAGACAATCCGTTAATTGTCGAAGGCGATGGCAACGACAGCGACGAATACGAATTGGTTGACGAATAACAACCCAAACCACGAGGAGGAAGTTTATGAAAGATCTTTTTGGCAGAGTTGATAGCACGGAACTTCCGACAACGGAAGAAGAGATGTTAGCCTTCGAGGCCCAAAAAACGGCCGAAATAGAACAGGCCAGAACCTACTTGGCACAGATTCAAAGAAAGGACCGCGCTGCGGCGATACTCATCCAGCCGATCGGCGCGCGGCACATCGACAACGAGGTGTTGGCATCCGCATGTCGCCGACTGACGGTCCGCCACTTTATCGATTTAATCTCACCTGCCATCCCGGGAGGTTTTTGTCTTCCGCTTGAGCTCTCGCGTTTTCAGGAAAAAACCTTTGAGGAGCTCATCTATCTGCTGCAGAAACCATGCGAAACAACCAATAGCATGGAAGAAGGCTAATTATTGATTATTAGTTAGTAAATATTTGACGGTAATGATCAGTATTTAAACATCACAATTGAGATATTGACAATGATTACATCAATAAAAATTGAACATGATCTTAACCGTATTATTATAGATCTTGATAGATTGTCATTACAATTGCCAAGAGCATCCCAAAAAGCTTTAAGAAGAATAGCCAAGGGAATTCATCGTGACGCCTTTAAATGGCTATCAGGAAACGGATATTTGTATGAAGAACGTGCAAGCAGTAAGACGGGGAAAAAATACAAAAAACAACTAGGTAGGACTAGCAGATGGTTGTATCCTGTCCCTGTAAGAACTGGACATTTGCGTCGAAGCCTCGCCTGGTTATCGCCTGGAGAATCAAAAAATAGTAATGGTGAAAGTTTCACAGCAGGTGATAATGAGGCGATCATTTACAATTCGGCAATCTACGCTCGGAATGTCCACAATGGATGGGCCTTTCTTGGACGTACTTGGCCTGGAAGGCCATTCATTACGGACGCTTTTGAAAGCTTCAACCAGAGCGGAAAGATAACAGCCATCGTTGAAGAAGAAATTGGCAAAGCAATCACCGCCAATGGGCTTTCCTAAATACTTGGTATTTACACGTAGCATCGTTGTCTTAGGAAGTAGCAGCCAACCAGGAGAAAGTCGGTCGACGACTGCCGGCAGAGTCCCGTCCTCTTGGTTGTTCGTGTGGGTCTTCTTGTCAATGGTGTTAGTATGAAGTCTCTCGCGCTTTTTCGTGACGGGCTGAGCCGTGGAGAGCCAACCTGGCCGAAGGTTGGTGAAGTCTCGTTCCTCCGGTGAAACTCCTTGGCGAGCAGGAGAGGGAGTTGGTCAGTGCACTGATCGGCTCCCTCTTTTTCTGGGGTCCATGGCTTTGCCGTGTAGCCGCTCGCCGTAGTTTGGCAGGTTGGATTTTCTTCCGGGAAGTTGTTCGCATAAAGAGGATTTAGTGAGGTTACACGCGGCTGTCATCGGAATGCGGTAGGTGCTGGGTTTGTTGGTCCCCTGTCGCGGCTCGCTTCGCTGGTTTGTAAATACATTAGAAAAACAGACCCGAAGCAAAGCCGATTTGAGTCGGTAACCCCTATCAAAGCGGTAGGTCAATGGCTTGTTTATTCGTTATTGTTCAGTAATTTAAGGCTGTTTGGTTGAGGTCGGAAACAGGCTATTATTCCTGGGTAGCTGCTGGGTAGCGTTTTGGTGTCTGGTCGGTGTTGTTAGGTGACCGCGTATTATTGGAAAAGGTGCGGTTTATCGGTTCGGCGGTGGCGTCGGATCAATATCTTACGGTTGGAGATGCCAATGAATTGTGCGGTTATTCTCGGGAGTGTTGGCGGATCGGTGGTGATGGCCGCCCCCCCCTGGCAAAGATTCAGCGGATCTGAGGCCGGCTGGCCACCCGGTCGTGTCTATGATCGCGACCGGTGGTCAAAACCGTTTTCCGAGAGCGGGGGCCTGGGGGGGGCTGGTCAATGGGGTGAGTTGTGTCCACAAAGAAAAGGCCCTCCTGAAGGCACGGCGGCGGCCGGCGATGCTGATCGGCGCGGTGCTGGTGAGGCGGCCGACGGGCTGATCGTCGCCGCCCTGGTTGCCGCTGGCCATGCTGCCAGGTGACAGCCCGACCGGCGGTCCCCGGCGGTCCTGATCTCCTGCGGCTGATCGCTCCCCGGCAGAGACCCCCGGCGCGGCCGGGGCGGCTGTCAGGTGAGGCGCTGCCGGCGGCGGCCGGCGGTGCTGAGCTGGTGAGACGTCCAGTGGGTCCGGCGGGCTGATCGTTGCAGCCCTGGTGAGTTTGCACTGTTACGCAGCAACGGGCGGGAAGGATGCCGGCCCACAGGCTTCACCTTTCCGACCCATCAGCTGTCTGAGCACCGGTATCCCCCCCTCCAAAAGATTCAGCGGATCTGAGGCCGGCCGGGCCCCCAGACGTGTCTATGATCGCGACCGGTGGTCAAAACCGTCTTCCGAGAGCGGGGGCCCCGGGTGAATAGTCCCATAGCAAACCATCTGCAGATTAATGTCGCTGGCCGAATCGATGGTGCATACCTTGATTGGTTCCACAAAAACGAAACGGCCCGTTTTGCGGGCCGCCGAGGCTGCAGATTTATATATGCGGCCTGGTTATCTAGTTTTTCGGCTCAAATCTTATTCCGTGATCGCTTGGATAGGCTTTTGTGTGATCGAACCCGTCAATAAAAATATCATCGGGGATGCCTTCTCTATCTGGAAAAGCATCACAGAAAAACCCGAAGAGCACCCCTTCTGGGCGATCCCTCAAATGCTTACACTCAAGGCATTTCGGCGCTGGACCAATCATTGTGACACCTAAAAAATGCGATGGTCAAAAGTCAGTCAGCGGTTTCATTCTGAACAATCCTTCGGACTTGTCTCTTTTTTATCCCATACTTTATGGCAAGGTCTTCGTGATTATTCCCTTTGAAATCTGCTCGAATACGAGAGTTTCGGTCTGATCTACATAATGCCTTCATGTCTGGGAAAATCAAGCGAGCCCCTCCAACCTCTTCTGCCATAATTTTGATGATTGCCGGGGCAAGTTCACCAAAATCAACGTGCAGCCGAAGAAGAAGTTGTCGGATCAGACCGCGGTTGTCGTCCCTGTCCATGATTCCCCTAACAGAAGAATGAGAGATTCGAGCTCAAGGATACTATCAAGGGGAAATAATTTTCAACGGCATAATGCTACCCAAAACGCTACCCAACAAAAACAAAAGCACTCAGACTTTAGTCTAAGTGCTTGATTTTATGGCGGCCCCGGCGCGACTCGAACGCACGGCCTACCGCTTAGGAGGCGGTTGCTCTATCCACCTGAGCTACGGGGCCTTTGAAGCAATGTCATATTCTGAGCGAGGCGTGTTGGGCAAAGCTAAAACTTCAGCAGGCTGAAGACCTTGCCGGCCGGGAGCCTTTCCCGGCCATGAAGGAATTCAAGTTCGGTCATGAACGCGCATTCGACAATCTCGGCGCCGAGCCCCTCGACCAGTTTGACGACGGCCGCGACCGTGCCGCCCGTGGCCAGAAGGTCGTCGGCAATGATGACACGGTCCCCGGGCGCAAAGGCGTCCTCATGAATCTCCAGGGTATCGCTCCCGTATTCCAGGTCGTAACTGACCGTGCGGGTCTTGTAGGGGAGTTTCCCGGGCTTGCGCACCAGGGTGATCCCGGCCCCGAGCTTGTAGGCGAGCGCCGAACCGAGGACGAAACCGCGCGCTTCGACACCGACGATCTTGTCGATATGCTGCCCCACATAACGATGCGCGATCAGGTCGACCATGCGATGAAAACTGCGGCCGTCCGACAGCAGCGTCGTAATGTCCTTGAAGATGATCCCCTTTTTGGGGAAATCAGGGACATCCCTGATGATCTTCTTGAGCTCATCCATGGCTGCGATCCTTCTCTTCTTCTTCACTGATGATCTGCTGCATCTTCTGCAGCGCCTTCGATTCGATCTGGCGGATGCGCTCCCGCGTCACCCCGGATGACTGTCCGATGATGTCCAGAGTCTGCTGGCTGACGTCGTCCAATCCGAAGCGGCGCTTCAGGATGCTCAGTTCATGATCGCTCAGGGCGTCCCTGATCCGGTCGAGAATCCGCTGTTCAGAGGCATTGAGCGGATCGTTGTCATCCTTGTCCGAAGTCGAGAACAGCTCGCGAAACGGCCGGTACTTGTTGCGCCACTCGGCCAGTTCCGACGGGTTGACCGAACTGGTGTCCTCGATCGTGTCCATCAGGCTGTAGTCGCTGTTTTCCCCCATCGGATGCTCGAAGGAATAGGTGCGCTTGAGCAGCACCATGAGGCGGCGCACGTAGGCGGCGTCGACGCCCATTTCATCGGCCACCTCCTTGACCTGCGGCTCGCGGTTGTGTTCCTGGACCAGCTTGCGGGTCACCTTGACCAGGCGGTTGATGTCATCGGACACATGAACGGGCAGACGAATGGTCCGACTCTGGTTGACCAGCGCGCGTTCGATCGACTGCCGGATCCACCACGTTGCGTAGGTTGAAAAGCGGCACTCCTTGCTGAGTTTGAAACGCTCGACCGCCTTGATCAGGCCGAGGTTCCCCTCTTCGATCAGGTCGAGGAAAGGCAGCCCGCGGTTCATATAACGCTTGGCAATCTTGACGACGAGGCGAAGGTTCGACTCGATCATCCGGTTGCGGGCGGCCATGTCGCCCTGATCGATCCGCCGGGCCAGTTCGCGTTCTTCCTCGGCCGTCAGCAGGCTGGTCTTCTGGATATCCCGCAGGTAAAGCTTGATGGCATCGCGTCCGGTCTCCTCCGGTTCGTGACTGCTGTCAGGAACGGCATCGCCCTCGTCGGTATCCAGGTCGGCCTCGATCTCGGCATCCGCTTCGAAATCGTCCTCCTCATCATCAGCAGCCCCGGCCTCGCTTTCAAGGGCCAGATCGGACGGTTCGATCTCTTCCTCGTCGATTTCGACCCGATCGTTTTCGTCGAGCATTTCGTCCATGTGAGTTCCGGCCTCCGATCGCCGTTCCGCAGAGCTTTCGAGTCTAAGGGAGCCACCTGGTCATGGCAAGTAAAAAATCGGGTTGGCCGCCGTCTTGCCCTTCCTGATTTCGAAGTGAAGTCGAGGACTTCGCCCCCCTGACGGGGCGCCGCTCAGGGCAATTTTGTCTCCCTGGCCGACAAAGCTGTCGACCGCCACCAGGTTCCTGGCATTGAAGCCGTACACCGTAAAGTAATTGTCGGCATGCTCGAGAATGATCAGATTGCCATAGCCGCGGATGCCGTTGCCGCTGTAGATGACCTTCCCCGCGGCGGCGGCAGTAACCGGTGTTCCGTGCGGCACGGCGATTTCGATCCCCTTGCTCGACGCCCCTTCGGCCGTACCGAATTCGGTCACGACCTGGCCGCGGACCGGCCAGACGAAGGTTCCCGGCGACGGGCGCGGTCCGGGGATCTCCTCGGCCTTCGCCACCGGAACAGATTTTTTGAGGGAGGGTTTGGCCTTGGCAGGTC
>SRXB01000451.1 GCA_009724975.1 bacterium
CGACACCTCGTTTGCCATGCTCTTGGCCGAGGCAACCGACCTCATCATCGCCGAAAACGACAAGCTCCTCGCCGCGATAAAGGAGAGGGCGCTGGAATTCAAATACACCCCCCAGATGGGGCGAAGCCACGGCATACACGCAGAGCCGATAACTTTTGGCATAAAGCTCGCCCTCTGGTACGACGAGTCGATGCGAAACCGCGACCGCCTCCTTCGGGCGCGGGAGATAATCGCCTACGGCAAGATTTCCGGCGCCGTCGGCACCTTCGCCAACATAGAACCCTTCGTCGAGGAGCATGTGTGCAGGCGGGCGGGTCTAAAGCCCTCCAACGTTTCCACCCAGGTCGTTTCCCGCGACCACCACGCGGAATATTTCTCCCACCTGGCGGTGGTGGCCTCCTCGATAGAAAAATTCGCGGTTGAGGTAAGGCATCTTCAGCGCACCGAAGTCCTTGAGGCCGAGGAATATTTCTCAAAGGGCCAGAAGGGCTCCTCGGCGATGCCCCACAAGAGAAACCCCATCGCCAGCGAGAACATGGCCGGTTGCGCCCGTCTCATGCGCTCCTACGCGCACGCGGCGCTTGAAAACGTGCCCCTCTGGCACGAACGCGACATCTCGCATTCAAGCGTGGAGCGCGTCATCGGGCCAGACGCCACAATCCTCCTCCACTACATGCTCCGAAGGTTCACCGGCGTGGTGAAAAACCTTCTCGTCTACCCTGAAAACATGATCAAGAACATCAACCGCACCGGCGGGCTCCCCGACAGCCAGCGCGTATTGCTCGCGCTGGTGGAAAAGGGGGTGACCCGCGAGGACGCTTACGCTATGGTGCAAAGAAACGCCATGCGGGTCTGGCTTGAGGGCGAGGACTACAAAAAACTACTCAAAAGCGACCCCGAAGTGGCGAAACTCCTCACCGCCGAAGAGGTGGACGGCCTCTTCGACATCGGCTACCACACCAAACACGTTGACACGATCTTTCGCCGCGTTTTCGGCGAAATTTAAGGCGAGGCCGCGAGCAAAATGGCTGAGACCAGAGAGATTTTCCGCATAGAGGTCGGCGTGAGGGCCGATCTTCGCGATTCGCGCGCCCAGGGCGCGGTCCGCGAGATAAAAGAATTTCTGCACCTGCCCGTGGAGAACGCCAGGACGCTCGACGTCTTCACGGTGGATCTCTCCATAGGCGAAGAGGAAGCGGGGCTCCTCGCCAAAGAGGCGTTTTGCGACCCCGTCATCCAGACCGCTTCCGTAGAGCCCGGACTTGGCGAAAAGCTCTTTCCCGATTTCGACTGGGCCCTTGAGGTGGGCTACCTGCCCGGCGTCACCGACAATCAGGGACGCACCGCCAAGGAAGCCGCCGAGATGCTTTTGGGCCGCGCCTTCCCGCACGACGAGCAGGTTTACAC
>SRXB01000128.1 GCA_009724975.1 bacterium
CCCTCAGGGGCTCCTTCTCCATAACGGCGGAGGCGAGAAAGCTCGTTACCGGCGGCCCCTACCGCTTCGTGCGCCACCCCGTTTACCTGGGCGAGATGCTGGCGGCGGCTGGGGTGACGGTTTGGCGCTTCTCCCCCCTCTCTCTCATCATTCTGGCGCTTTTCATGGCGGTTCAGCTATACCGCTCCCGCGTCGAGGAGGAGGTTTTGGCCCGCGCCTTCCCCGAATATCGCGAAAAGCTCGGAAAATCTTTCTGGTTCTGGTGATTTTTCACTTTAAAAGCCTTTTAAGGGTGTTTATCATCCGCTGGCTTTGAAACGAAATCCAAGGAGAAGATGAAATGGCTAACCCCAAAGTGCTTTTAAAGACCAATTTCGGCAACATAACCCTTGAGCTGGATGAAAAGAACGCCCCCAAGACCGTGGACAACTTCCTCAATTACGCCCTTGAGGGTTTCTACGACGGCACCATCTTCCACCGCGTCATCCCCGGCTTCATGATCCAGGGCGGCGGCTTTTCGGCCGATTTCGTCCAGAAACCCACAAAGGCCCCCATCAAGAACGAGGCCACCAACGGCCTTACCAACATGAAGGGGATGGTCGCGATGGCTCGCACCAGCGAAGTGGACAGCGCCACCGCCCAGTTCTTCATCAACACCGTCAACAACCCCTTTTTGAACCACAAGTCGCGCCGCGCCGAGGAGTTCGGCTACTGCGTCTTCGGCTGGGTTTCCGAAGGTATGGACGTGGTGGAGAAAATCGAGAAGGTGAAGACCTCTTCGCGCGGGATGCACGGCGACGTGCCGGTCGATGCCGTGGTGATAGAGTCTGTTGAGTGCCTCTAAGGCCTTTAATTCGCCAAAGTTCAAAAGCGGGCCATTTGGCCCGCTTTTTTTTACCTTCGTGCCAACCCGTAACCGTTTGCGCCTCCGCCGCATCGAATTAACGTAAAAAACAGGGGAATAACTACAGGAACGGCAAAAGGATGAGCCACAAGGTGAAAGTAAAAGTTAAGCCCTACCGCCTCTGGCTGGCGGTGATGGTTCCGGCGGTCATAATAGGGGGCTTTTTCGAGCCGCTTTTGGGGCTTGTGGTTCCGGTGGTGATGCTGGCGGCGCTGGCGACCGCCTTCTCCGGAGGCGGCAGGCGCTTTTGCGGCAATTACTGCCCCCGAGGCTCCTTTCTGGACGGCTGGGTGGCCCGCCTTCCCTCCTTTGGCCTCAAAATGCCCGACGTGAAGGTGGCGCGCTGGGTGGTGGCGGCCCTTCTTATGGGCTTCATGGTCTGGCGCATATCCCTAAACCCCACCGACATAAAGCACCTGGGCAACGTCTTTTGGACGATGTGCCTTCTCACCACCGCGATGGCTCTAGTGCTGGCGGCCCTCTACCGCCAACGCGCCTGGTGCATGATATGCCCGGTCGGGTCTTTTTCCACGCTGGCCAAGACCACGAAATTCGAGATTCCCGTTCCCGAGGGGTGCAAAAAGTGCAACCTTTGCAGTAAGGCCTGCCCCATCGGCCTCCACCCCGCCAAAGGCATTCACGGTTCCAGCGAATGCCTCCAGTGCGGGGCTTGTACGTCGGTCTGTCCCGTCCTGAAGAAAAAAGCGGCCTGAAAAAGGCTTTAATAGAGACAAAAAGGCGCGCCCCTTTCGGGACGCGCCTTTTTAGTTTTCTAACAGCTGGGGATTACTTCTTGGCCGCAGCCAGCGCCTCGTCGATTATCTTTATCCCCTTCTGGGACTCGTCCATCGAGCGGGTGAGCGAATCGCGGGCCAGCGCGGGGTTGTGGAAGCCGTCGGAGTTCTCGGCGGTCCAGTACTCCCAAAGTATGTGGGCGCGCAGGTGCTGGTCGCGGGCCTGTTTAAGGATATCGTCGCCAAGCCCCGCCTTTTGGCCTTCCACAATCTTGTCGATGAGGTTTGAGAGCCAAAACTCGGCCTTACGCATCTTGCCCTTGGTGTAGGCCTTAACCGAGTCGATGACGTAGAGGGCCTTCTCCTCGTCCCACTTCTCGTGGCACTTCAGGCAGGTTTCCTTAAGCTGAACCTTGGGGGTGGCGGCGAAGTGCGAGGTGTAGCTCTTGCCGGTCTTCTCGTCCTTTACCCTCGGGGTGTGGCAATCGTCGCAGTCGACCCCGTTCCTGGCGTGGACCGAATTGTAGAAGGACTCCGCCTCGGGGTGCTGGTTTTTCTGCAAAAGCGCGCCGGTGAGCGGATGCTTCCAGTCCAGCACCTTTATCTGGTTGACGTAATGGTCGTAAAGGCCCGATGAATCCTTGAAGGGGAAGTGGTTGGTGCGCGGGTCTTTCATCCCGACCGCCTCGCCGGTGGCGGGGTTGGTTCCCGCGCCGCAGAAATACTCCACGTGGCACTGCCCGCAAACCAGGCGGGAATCGTACTTCTCCAAAATGGCGATTTTTCGGGTGAAGCCGCGCTCGCCCATCTGCATGAGTTCGAATTTGGTGGCCTTGGGGTCCTTGTGCCATAGGGTGTCGGCCTCGGGGCGGGTAAGGGCCTCTATGAGGGCGTCGCGCACTATCCTCGGCTTGGCGGCGTGGGGGTCGTGGCAAATCGTGCAGTTAAGGCCGTATTGGGCCGATTTGGCGAGCTCTATGACGTTGGAGGCGCGGGTCCAGGTGGCCCCCTTGGCCTCGGGGTCGCCGGTGTAGGGCCATCCCAGAATCATGTCCTGCGTCTTGCACTGGAGGCAAACGGGGTTGCCCGCCTTTGCTGTCTGGGGAAGGAAGGTCTTGTTTTCCTTTTCCTCGGGCTTGGTGTCGGTTATGTACTCCCAGGCCCCCTTGCCCGCCTCGTCGGCGAGGTATTCCCACCCGTTCTTGGGCTGGAAGCGGCCTCCGAAGGCGCGATCGACCAGAAGCTGGTCAACCAGCATCCAGGAGTGGCTGCGGGTGGTGGAATGCTCCTTGGTGAAGCCGTTTCCCATCATCAGCTTGTCCCAGGCTGGATTTGGGGAGCGGCCGGTGAGCTGGCTCTTCTCGTCCCTCCCCGGGCGGTGGTAGGAGGTTTTAAGGAAGCTCTCCATCTGCTCCTTGTGGCACGCGCCGCAAGCCTGCCACGACATGTCGGTGGTGGGGCGCGCCTGGGCGGACTGGTCTTTAAGGTGCGCGTCAAGGCCGCCGTGGCACTTGTCGCACCCCACGGAGCCGTGCTTACCCATTACCGAAAGCTTTTCCACCTTGGAATGGCACTCAAAGCACCCCTTCGAGTCAAAAGCCAGCGCGGGAGCCGACACCAGCGCGAAAACCGCCGCGAATGCCATTACCCTTCCCTTCAGTCCCATTATCGCCTCCTTGTGAAAATTGTCACCAAAAGCGGTGCTGAATTGCTTTGAGAAGAATATCACCGGCAGGGGAAAAAGCGAAGCAATTATTACCAGCTTGGTAGCATTTAAAGGCTACCCCAGCGTCTTTTTAAAGCGGGAGAGCGCCAGGGCAAGGGTGGAGAGGCCGATGGCGAAAAGGGCCAGAAGCTCGGGCCAGAGGATTTCAATGCCGGAGCCTTTGAGGAAAATGGCCCGTATCACAACGAGAAAGTAGCGCAGGGGATTCAAAAGGGTTAGCCACTGCACTATTTCGGGCATGTTGTTTATCGGGAAGATGAAGCCGGAAAGGAGCATCGCGGGAAAGAAGAAGAGGAAGGTCCCCATCATCGCCTGCTGCTGGGTTGAGCTTACGGTGGAGATAAAAAGGCCTATTCCGAGGGTCGTCATTAGGTAAAGGCTCGTGGCCCCCATCAAAAGGGAGATGCTTCCCCTCACCGGCACATCGAACCAGTAAACCCCAACTCCCGTCACAAGCAAAACGTCGATGAAGCCGATTATCGCGAAGGGAATCGTCTTTCCCAGTATGAACTCCACGGGGCGGATCGGCATCACCATCAAAAGCTCCATCGTCCCCGCCTCCTTTTCGCGCACGATGGCCATTCCGGTCATCATAAGCGTCACAAGCATCACCAAAATGGCGATAACGCCGGGGATGAAGAAATTTATGCTTTCGAGGCTGTCGTTGAACCACGCCCTCGGCTCAAGGTTTACCGAAGGGACGGGCCTTTGCCCCCCAGTTCGGGAGAGGTTAATCTTAAGCCTCTCAGCGGCGAAATCGCCGGCGATGAGGGAGGCGTAGCTGGCGACTATTCCGGCTGTGTTCGAGTCCGCGCCATCCACTATGAACTGCGCCTGGGCCGGATGGCGCGGCCTAAAGCCCGCGATGTCGGCTCCGAAGCCGTGTTCCAGCCTCAAAAGGGCCTGTGCCCCGCCGGAATCGATGAGGCTGGACGCCTCGCGGTCGCTTTGGGGGCGGGCGACTATCTCGAAGCGGCCCGAATTTACGAACTTTTCGGTGAATTCGCGGCTGATTGCGGTGTTGTCGCGGTCGGTAACGGCCAGCTTGATGTGTTTGACGTCGGTGGTTACCGCGTAGCCGAAGATAAGGGTCTGCAAGATCGGGACGACGATAATCACACCCCTCAGCCGAGGGTCGCGCAACACCTCGTAAAACTCCTTCACCATCAGCCGGAAAATCCGCCCGCCCATGCCCTACCCGATCTTCTTCTTGAATCTGGTTATCGCCAGAAAAACCATCACCGCTGAAAAAAGAGCCAGCACCGACGCCTCGCGCCACAGTTCGGCAAGGCCGAGGCCCTTGAGATAGACGCTCTTTAAAATGGTGACGAAATAGCGGGCGGGGATGACGCGGGTGATGGCCCGCACCGGCGGCGGCATGTTTTCTATGGAGAACATGAAACCGGAGAGCAAAAAAGCGGGCAGGTAGGTGGAGACTATCGCAATCTGGCTCGCCAGAAGCTGCCCCTTGGCCGCGACGCTTATGAAGATGCCCATGAAGAGGACGCCGAAGAAAAAGACCGTGGCGGAGCAAAAGAGAAAGAGAAGGCTCCCCCTAAGCGGCACGTGAAATAGATATTCCCCCATCAGCACGGCCAAAACCATGTCGGCCATGCCGATTACGAAATAAGGCGCGAGCTTGCCCACCAAAAGCTCGCTTCCCCTAATCGGGGTGGCCACAAGCTGCTCCATCGTCCCCGTCTCCCACTCCCGCGCCACCGTAAGGGAGGTGAGAAGAGCCGTGATTATCATCATAATCACGCCGATAAGGCCGGGGATTATGTAGTTTTTCGATTTTAGCTCCTCGTTGAACCAGACGCGCAGGCGAAAATCCAGCGGATAGGTCGGCGGCTGGCCGCCCGAGAATCTCTTCATCTCGTCGAGGGCGATGCTGGTGGAATAACCGGCGGCTACCGCCCGCGCGTAGCCCAGCGCGATGGTTGCGGTGTTGGAATCGGAGCCGTCTACTATAAGCTGCGCCGAAGCTCCCCCCGCCTTGCCCAGCGCGCCCGCGAAAGAGTGCGGGATGACAAGCGCCATAAGTATTTCGCGCCTCTCGATGGCATCCTCTATCTGCCGGTAGCCGCCCCCGCCCTCGCTCACCGCGAAATAGCGCGAACCACGAAAAGCCTCCACAAAATCGCGGCTCTGTGGGGTGTTTGAGGAATCCCAAACCAGTAGCGGCACGCGGTCGACGTCTAGTGTCAGGGCGTAGCCGAACATGAAGAGCATGAAAAGCGGTATGAAGAAAGCGAGCATGAGGCTTCGCGGGTCGCGCGCCACGTGCAGGAACTCCTTTTTCGCCACCGCCAAGGTGCGCCCGAGATTCAACCGCGCCTCCCCTCGTCGCCAGTGATGAGCGAGACGAATACATCCTCAAGGGAGGGGGAGATTCTGGCTGGCGAAAGAGGCGAAAAACCCCTTTGGGAGAGGGTCTCGAAGACCAGCGGGGAGGTTTGGGAAAAGGATTCGGCCACCGCGTGGATCTTCGCGCCGAAGAGAGCCGCCTCCCGCACACCGTTTACCACCTCCACCACCTCAAGCGCCTCGGCGGGGTCGCGGCAGGTTATCTCCATCACCTCACCGCGCATCTTTTCGCGGCGAAGGAGATCGGGCGAGGCCAGCGCCACCAGTTTCCCCCTGTAAATCATCCCCAGCCTGCCGCAATACTCGGCCTCGTCCATGTAATGGGTGGTGACGAAGACCGTTACCCCGCGCCCCGCCATGGAATGGATGAGGTTCCAGAACCTTCGCCTGCTGACGGGGTCGACCCCCGAGGTCGGCTCGTCCAGAAAGAGAATCGGCGGCTCGTGCA
>SRXB01000452.1 GCA_009724975.1 bacterium
AAATCTTTCGATTTCTCGAAGGTAGATTGCCCCAACCCCGCTTTATTTTCCCTTGTGCGCTCAAAGGCTACAAAGTGCTGACGGCTACAAGTTCCCTTTGAGCCCTATCTCCTCGGCCGCCGTTTTCATGCCATCGATGGTGTCGGCTATAAGGTCTGATATCTCAACCCCAAGCATAGCCGCGCCTTTTTCGATTATGGAGCGGTCTACTCCGGCGGCGAAGGCTTTGTCCTTCCACTTTTTCTTTATGGATTTAACCTCTATGTCCAATACGCTTTTGGAGGGTCGCACCAGCGCCGCCGCCGCGACGAGGCCGGTCAGTTCGTCGATGGCGTAAAGGGTCATTTCCATGCGCGATTCGGGGCGGGTCTGGTTGAAGATTTCGTAGCCGTGGCTCTCTACGGCGCGGGCGATCTCAACCGAGAAACCCGCCTCCCGCAAGATGCGCGGAGCGTGGTTGCAGTGTTCTTCGGGGTGATTTTCGTAGTCGATGTCGTGCAAAAGGCCAGCCAGTCCCCAGCTCTCCTCATCTTCGCCGACTTTTCTGGCGATGTGGCGCATCACCGCCTCCACCGCCAGCGAGTGGCGAAAGAGCGCTTCGCTCTTCATGTTTTCTCTCAAAAGAGAAAGGGCCTGATCTCGGGAGGGGTTTTGGGCGCTCAATTGATTCTCCTTTGTTGTGGGCGGCGTCAAAAAGGATTAAAGTGCCGCCCCCATGTTCTCATCGCCTTATTTTTATCTTTCGCTTACCGCCTTTTTGTGGGGCGGCGCGGCTGTGGCCGGCAAAATAGCCATGACCGCGATGGGGCCGATGTCAACGGCCTTCTGGCGCTATCTCATTGCCACCGCATGCCTCCTGCCCTTCGCCTGGCGCGGCGTGCGCGACGGCATGAAGACGCGGGAGGGGGTTTTCGAGTTCCTCCTTCTGGGCCTTACCGGCATTTTCGCCTATCACTGGTTTTTTTTCAAAGGTTTGCAATACGAATCAGCCGGAACCACCGCCCTCGTGATAACCACAAACCCCGCCCTCACAGCCCTTTTGTCGGCGCTCATCTACAAGGAGCGCCTCTCGCCTTTAAGGCTTATGGGCTTTTCACTGGCCTTTTTCGGGGCGCTTCTGGTGCTTGGGAACGGCGACTTGGAAAAGATTCTGGCGCTGGATTTCGGCCACGGCGCTCTTTTGCTGGGCCTTGCGGTGGCGGTGTGGTCGGTTTATGTATTGCTCAGCAAAAAAGCGGTCAAGCGCGTCAGCGCCGTAACCGCCACGGCGGCCTCCTTCGCCTTCGGCCTTCCCATGCTCTTTGTGGCGGCCCTGCTGGAAGCCCCACTGGCAAGCGCCCTAGCCGCGCCGCCAAAAGCGTGGGTGGCGGTGGCCTTCATGGGTATTTTCTGCTCCTCGGT
>SRXB01000129.1 GCA_009724975.1 bacterium
TCCCAGCAGCGTAGAGCTGAAGTTTTACTGATTTTAAGTGCGTGAAATGCCCAAAGAGGGGCGGCCTAAAGGCCGCCCCTTTTATTTTGCCCGCGAAAGCGACTTCAGCCGCTGTATTTCGCTTTTCGGAAGGTGGCCGAACCGTTCGCAATAAAGGCTGTTGTTGGTGAAGAGAGGGTCGAGATTCTCGGGCAAAAGGCCAAGGTCTTTTAGCCTTTCAAAATCCGGCGTCGAGGGGATGGGCGAATATTCGGCGAGGTGAGGGCGCACCCCCAGGGACTTCACCCACCTTATCGAATCCTCTATTTCGGCAATAGATTGCCCGGGAAGCCCCATAAGGAGGTAAACCCCAACGTTTTCCATCCTTACTCCGGCTTTTTTTAGATTTTTTACGGCTTTTTCGAGGTCCGTGGCGCTGACCTTGCCTCCGGTGGCCTTCTGGCGGCCCTCGTCAACGGTTTCAAGGCTTAGACGTATGGTTTTGAAGGAGTTTTCGGCAAAGACGGCGGCTATTTTCTCGTCCACGAGCTTTGCATGAAGGCCGTTGGGGGTGTGGAAGGAGAGCCCGAGGCCTTTCACCTCCTCCATGAGCGGCAAAAAGCGGTTTTCGGCGTCCACCAAAAGCGCGTCGTCGTAAAAGGCCGCCTCCTTGACCCCAAGGGCGGCAAGGGCTTTGAGCTCGGCGGCGCAATCTTCGGCGGAGTAGGGGTAAAAGGGGCCCGAGACGAGCCTTGAGGCGCAATAGGTGCAGGAGTAGGGGCATCCCCGGGCGGTTCGGACCGCCGAAAAGGGCGAATTGTCGTGCAGGCCGAGGTCGTACCACCTCTTTTTCTCCGTCAGCGGCCCCTTTGGCACTCCCAAAAGTCCGGCAAGGGTGTCCGAAACCACCGAAAGCGGGCCGGAAAGGGTGAAATCGGCCCCAGAATTGGCTCTGGCGTGGCCTGGCCAGAGGGTGGGGTAGACTCCGCCGAGAATTACGGGCGTCTTGGGAGAGAGGCGCTTTAGGGTGCGTATGGCGAACTCGGCCCCCGGGTACCAGTAGGAGAGGGCGGAGGTGACGAGGGCGGCGTCGAAGGGTCCGGCGGCCCTGATTCTTCGCTCGAACTCCTCGGGCGAGATTCCGTAGAGGGAGAAATTTTCCGGCGCGCCTTCTGGCAGGCGCAGGGGGAGGTTTTTCCTGCGGGTGAATTTCCCCGGTGCGGGGAAGGGAGAGAGGGCGTCGATGAGGGTGAACTCTGCGCCGCGCTCGAAAAGCCACTCGGCCAGCCGGTAAAGGCCGAGCGGCCTTAGCCAGAAATTGTAGGCCGCTACGTCGGCGATCCAGGGGTTTACCAGCAAAAAGCGCATGGCGCGTCGGTCAGACCTTCCCGCCTTTTGACCACCAGTCGGAGGATTTGTCGAACCACCAGGCCGACGAATCGCCGGCCAGTATCGCTTCGCCTATGCTTTTTGCCTCTTTTGTCTTGAGCCTTTGGGTGGTGAAGGGAATCCATTCGGAGGCGTTTTTGTTGCCCACGTCGAGGTGTTCCTTTAGCTGGAGGAGCATTTCTAGGTTGTCGGCGTCCTTGGCTATTATCGCCTCAAGGGTCTTTTGCTCCCGAAATTCGCGCAAAAGCTCCAGCATCTCGCCTCCGAAGGGTATGTTTTCGGCCATGTCGGCTGCTGCTGCGGCCTCGTCGGCCTTCACGTATTTCTGGTTCATGTAGTTCAGGTCGCCGGTGCGGGCCTCGGGCAGGTCGTGAAAGAGCGCCATGCGCAGGACCTTGTCGCTGTCTGCGCCCTCCACCAGCCGCGCAAGGGTGTAGGCTATGGCGGCGGCGCGGAAGATGTGCTCGGCCACCGATTCGGAGCCGGAGCCCAGAAACTGCCAGCCCGTGCGGGGTGTGCGCTTTAGCATCCCCACCTCGAAAAAGAAATTAGCGATATTTTTCACTTTTCGTAAACTCCGTTAATCATTGGGAATTGACGGGTGGGCCCGGCTGGCATAAAATTAAAAAGTAACCTCAAGGAGCCGCCAATGGGTTTGACTCGCGCAACTCTTGGAGACCTTCTTTCCGGCCAGCAAAAGTGCGATGTTTCCTCCGCGCTTGAGACGATTATGTCCGCCGTCGGCGGCGTAGTCGAGATAAATCCCGACCAGAGCCTTAAACAGATAATGCAAGACGCCGCGGAGGTCATAGTGGATTTCCTCGGCGGGCAGGCTGTTGTCTTCCGCTTCCGCGAATCCTCCACCGGCCGCCTTTTCACCCTCGCCTCCTACAGAATGCCCGAAGATCCCTCGCCAGCGGCCCTTGCCCTTGAAGACTCGGTGGCCGCCGAGGTGATGGATTCTGGCGACCCTAAATTCCTCGCTGGGGTTGAGGTGAGCGGTTTTCGCTCGATGCTGGCGCTCCCGATAGCGGTTAAAAACCTCGCCGAGGGGGAGAGCGCGGTGCGCGGCGCAATCCTTTTATACCTCACCCGCCCCTCAATGACCAAGACAGAGATTTTGGTGGCGCAGGCGCTGGCCTCCAAGGTTGGCCATGTGCTGGCGAGGCGCAGGATTCTTGAGATGAAGCGCCTTTCCCGCAAGAAGGAGTGGATTGTAGAGAAGGTCTTCGCAAAGGTCTCGCTGGAGAAGGGGCTGAAGATGAAGGACCTTTTCCGCATGATGGTGGAAGAGCTGGCCGATATGATAAAAATCCAGAGCTGCTCCTTTTTCGCCGTTTCGGAGGACGGGCGCGAGGTGGTTCTGGAGAGCGGCTGGCCCGAGTCCGGCGGCTACCACAGCGTCGGCGGGGTATTTTCGCTGGATGAGCACTCCCACCTGGCCGCGGCGGTCCGCCAGGACCAGCCGATAGGCGATTTCCCCTCCGAGCGCATCTACCACAGCTATATCCTCATCAAAGACCCCATACAAAGCAGGCTAACGACCCAAAACCTAAAAGCCTTCGCCGCCTCACACGGCATAAGGTCGATTCTTTACGTGCCGCTTCGCATAGGCGAAGAGGTCCGTTACCTGCTCGTCTTCGACGCGCTGGAACGCAAGCCTTATTTCTCGGGTGAGGATATCGAGCTGTTGATCTTTTTCGGCAAGGAGCTGACGCAGGCCCTTGAGATAGAGCGGCTGGACGACATCCTCCACGACTTCAAAAACCCCGCAATCGCATTAGCGGGGTTCGCGCGCAGGATCAAAAAGCTTGTGGATTCCGGCGAGGCGAGCCGCGAGAAGCTCTCGGAATACGCCGAGATAGTCATGAGCGAGGCCACCCGCCTTCAGGAGCTTGCGATGAGCGTCTTTCCGACGCGGGGGGGCGAAAGGATAGACCTTAGCGCGCTTGCGGCGGAGCGTTTTCGCATAAACAGGGAGGCGCTCCGCGAGATAGGAAGGGCCGGCGTTGCTTTGCGCGAGGATTTCCCGCCGGAAAAGCTGGTCGTCACCGGCTCGCGGCTCGCGCTGGAGAGGGTTTTGGACAACCTGCTCAACAACGCGGCGAAGGCTCTTTCCAAAAACGGCGGCGAGCTTGCGATAAGGTGCAGCGGCGACGATATCATGGCCCTGGTTGAGATAACCAATAGCGGAAGGATGTCCGAGGAGGTCCTGAGGCGGATTTTGATGGACGAGATAGGGGGGCGGGGCCTTGGCATAGTGCGCCGCCTCGCGGCGGGAATGGGGGGAAGCCTTTCAGTCTCCATGGGCGAGGATTCGACTACCTTCAGCGTTACCCTGCCGAGGTTTTTCGAGGAGGAGGGCTGAGTATATCAGACCTTGAAGGTTCCTATGAATTCCGAGAGGCTTTCGCAGCCCTGCGCGCCGAGGTAATTCTCCATCTCGGCGAGGACCGCGCTGGCTGTGACCGGGCTGACGAAGTTTGCGGTCCCGATCTGCACGGCCTTTGCCCCGAGGCATAAAAATTCAAGTGCGTCCCTGCCGTTCATTATCCCGCCAAGGCCTATTACGGGCAATTTCACCGCGTTCAGCGTTTCCCACACCATTTTGAGCGCCACCGGTTTTATCGCGGGGCCGGAGAGCCCTCCGGTGACGTTGCCGAGCGCCGGTTTCCGGCGGTCCAGATCCACGGCCATGCCGGTGAGGGTGTTAATTAGGGATATTGCGTCGGCTCCGGCGGTTTCCACCGCCCTAGCCATCACCTTTATGTCGGTGACGTTGGGGGATAGCTTGACTATGAGGGGGAGGGCTGTGTTTTTGCGCGCCTCGCCCACGACTTCGCCAGCCAGGACGGGGTCGGTGCCGAAAGCGATGCCGCCAGCCTTTACGTTTGGGCATGAGATGTTCATCTCAAGGGCGTGCACCCCTTCGATTTCGGAGAGTTTTTTAGCGCAAAGGCCGTATTCCTCGACGGTGTTGCCGAAAAAATTCGCGATTACCTTCGTTTCGCCCAGGTTTCGCAAAAACCCCATCTTTTCGGCGGCGAAGACCTCTATCCCGACGTTTTCCAGCCCTATGGCGTTTAGCATTCCGGCGGGGGTCTCCACGATGCGGGGCATCGGGTTGCCTACCTTGGGGTTGAGGGAGAGGCCCTTGACCGAAATGGCCCCGTAGGCGGAGACGTCGGCGAAGCGGCTGAATTCCGGGCCGTAGCCGTAGGTTCCGGAGGCCGCTATGAGCGGGTTTTTGAGTTCCAGCGCCCCGATGCGGGTTGAAAGGTCCACCATCGCGCCCATCTCACTTCACCGGCGGCGACCAGATTACCGCCAGTATCTGGGCCTTTTCGCCGTCGCGGCTGGATACGCGGTGGGGAATGCTGGAGGAGTACTGTATGGAGTCGCCCGGATTTAAAAGGTCCTGGTTCGCGCCCAGCGCCACCTCCACCTGGCCCGAGAGGACGTAGATGAACTCCTCTCCCTCGTGGGAGGAGAGTTTGCCGGATTTTACCGTGGGAGCTTCAAGGGTCACGAGGTAGGACTCCATGTGGCGGTCCTTCATGCCCTGGCCGAGCGATTCGTAGCTGTATCCGTAAGAGACGCCCTCTTTTGAGGCGAAGCGGCTTACGGGTCGGGATTCGTCTTTCCTCACAAGCGCGTAGCTCGCCGAGCCGTGGTCGCCCCAAAGTTCGCCTATGGAGACCTCAAGCGCCGTGGCTATCTTTCCCAGCGCGCCCAGCGGCGGGCTGAGGAGGTGGTTTTCTATCTGGTTTATCAGCGCCGAGGTGTAGCCTGTCTTTTCGGCCAGTTCCTGGAGGGTTACGCCTTTTTTCTCGCGGAGTTTTTTTATGCGCTCGCCGACGGTCAGGGCTTCGTTTTCCTTCATCTTCCTCTCCTTCATCGCCCGATTCTCTCGGCGCCGGCCAAAATGGCCTTTTCGTTAAGGGGGATGAGCTTGTGCGCCTTTTGCGGAAGAACGTCGGCGAGGGAGGCGACAAGGTTTTCCACCTTGACCACTCCGGTAGCCGCCGCGTAGCCGCCCAGCGCTATCATGCTGGCGAGTTTGTCGTTGCCGAGCTCGGCGGCGATATCGTTGCAGGGGAGCCTTATCACCCTCACTCCGCTTTTTTCGAATTTCTCCTCCGGGCAGACCGAGGAGTTTATCAGCACGAGCCCGCCTTCCTGCGTCAGCTGGCCGAATTTTACCAGCGAGGGCTCGTTCATCGCCACCACGCCGTTGGGGCGGGAGGTAACGGGGCTGCCCACCTCCCTGTCGGAGATGGTGACGGTGCAGTTGGCGGTGCCGCCGCGCATCTCTACGCCGTAGGAGGGGAAGAAGGTGACGTTGAGTTCCTGGCGTATCGCCGCGAAGGCCAGAAGGTTTCCGGCTACGATTATTCCCTGTCCGCCGAAGCCCGCGATTATCGAAGCGTAATTCATCTCTCTCCCCTTAAAAGAAATCGGTGCCCTTGCGCTCTTTGAAGACGCCGAGGGGAAAGTAGGGAATCATCTCCGTCTCGATGCGCTTGTTGGCGTCGAGCGGGGTCATTCCCCAGTTTATCGGGCAGGAGGAGAGGACCTCCACTATGGTAAAGCCCCGCTTCTCTATCTGCGCCTCGAAAGCGCTCATGATGGCGTTTTTGGCCTTGTTGAGGTTGGCGGGGGTGTTCACCGCGACGCGGGCCGCGTAGGCGACGCCGTCGAGCTGGGAGAGCATCTCGGTGACTTTGATGGGGTAGCCGTCCTGGGAGAATTCGCGCCCGTAGGGGCTTGTGGTGGTGCGCTGGCCCAGCATGGT
>SRXB01000130.1 GCA_009724975.1 bacterium
CTGCTTGAGGTCCCCCTTGTCCTTACCGAGCGCGGCGAAAAGGCGCAAAAGCCCAGCGAGGAGGAATCCGCCGAGATGGCGAAAAACTTCTTCGCCGAGATGATGAAAAAACTCGGGGATTGAGTTCGCCGGTCAGGCCTTTTTGCCGAAAAGTCTGTGGAGCAGGGCTTCGCGGAACGCCAGCAGTGCGAAATAAGGCAATACCCATTGTCGCTTTATTCTTTTGGGCTCGCAAAGTAGCCTGAAGAACCATTCAAGGTGCATTTTCTGGAAGAGGAGGGGCGCTCGGCGGACTTTTCCGGCGAAAGTATCCAGCGTGCCCCCTACGCTCTGTATGATTTTAACGCCAAGAAGCCCTTCGTTTGCGGCAATCCACTCCTCCTGCTTAGGGCTTCCCATGGCTATGAAGAGCATTGCGGCCCCGCTTTGGTTTATCCTCTCCACCAGGCAACGTTCTTCCTCCGCAGTGGGGTAGCCGTTTTGCCTGCCCGCCAATTTCAAATCAGGAAAGCGTTTATGCAAAAACGCCTCGGCCTTTTGGCTCGTCTCTTCGCTACTTCCGAATAGGAAGATTCCCGCTCCCTGTTTTTGGGCCAGTTCGCAAAGGTCGAGCATGAAATCCGCGCCCGCAACCCTTTGCGCCGGACACCGATAAGTCATCCTCAGGGCGGCTACTACGCCTATGCCGTCGGGCAGCAAAAGTCCGGCCCGTTCAAAAAAAGCCCGTAGCTTGAGATCTTTTCGAAGGGTAAGGACTTTCTCAGGGTTTACCGACAAGATGCACTGTGGCCGGTCGCCGAGGAAAAGGGCGAGGGCTTTTTCACGCGCCGTTTGCCTGTCGAGCGCGTCCACGGGGATTGAAAGTATTCGAAGCCTTGAGCCGAGAGGGGATTCTTTCATTTACGCCTTTCGGGGGCCCTTTTATTGGCGCACTTTCGAAAAAGAGCCAGCAGCTTTTGGGCCTGAATGTCGCGCCGGAACTTTTCAGGCAGAATCGGGGCGCTTTTTTGCTCAGTCCTTGCGTCGTAAAAGTATTCCAGCGCGCCGCCGATCTCCTCTTTGCCCTGAGGCACCATTTTCCCGCCACCGTATTCGGTGAGCGCGTCAGCCAAAAAGCCCTTTTCCGGACATATGGCCAAAATGCCTTTTCCCAGAGCCATGTAGTCGAAGACCTTCGTGGTGGGCTCGTAAGGGTGGCCGCCGGAAACGAGAACGCACAGGTCCGAGCCCTTTATCCGCCCAATTACTTCCGGGTAATCAAGGTAGCCGGTGTTTTCAAAATATTCTTCAATCCCCGCCTCCCTGGCCGCCTTAGCTACTTTGGGCTCAAACCCTCCGACATGTACGAACCTGAAGTCATCGGGGACCAATCCGCGCTTTTTGACGAAGGCGCCCAGGGCGCCCATAAGTGGTTCCGGGTCCCTGAAATCGCTGAATTTTCCCACGTAGACCATGGTGAAGCCGTAAGGCGATTTTATTTCGGGAGCAGTCAGATCTTCTGTGTCCACCCCGTTTTCTATCGTCAGGAATTTGGAGGGATCGAGGTTTTTGTATTCTTCTTTGTACATCGCGGTGGCGTCGTCCGTGACGTTGAGCACGTAAGAGGCGTTTTTCACCGCGCTTTTCTCTATCAGTCTTATCAGCCCGAAGAGGGCTTTGTTAAGATGGGTTTTTTTGCGGTATGGAGAGAGTGACCATGGGTCGCGGAAGTCGAGAATGTAAGGTATTGCGCGTAGTCGCTTGATTATTGGCGCGGCGAGAAATGAGAAGAAGGGATTACCCGTAATGTAGAGAACGTCGAACTTTTTTTTGCGGGTCAGCGCAGCGAGGAATGGAATAAGTTTTGGAAGCCAGTAAATCCCTTCTTCCCTAACGGGAAGTTTTCCCCTGAAAACGCCGGTGCGGTGGATTTTAAGTTTCTCCGATTCGGCGAAGCGGCTTGCTCCCTTTTGCCGGTAGAGGTTTTCGTCCACCGAGACCACGTCGATCGAGACGCTCGCTTCACGTGAGAGGAATTTTACGAATTTCTGCACACGGAAGGCCCCCACCAGATTGCTTGGCGGGAAGTAGTAGGCTATTACGAGGACTTTCAAGTCGTTTTCAGCCATGGGCCGTTTTTTCCTGTCGGAAGAAAACATAGGAGGCGTTCAGAAGGTTCATGAATATTATCGAGGCGACCGAGGCCGTAGCGACTAGCAAGAGGCTCCCCTGGGCGGCGCCTAGGTAGACAAGGCCGAATTTCATCACGGTGGAAATGCTCATGAAGACGGCGAGTGTGGTGTAGTTTTTAGAGGTTAGGATTATCGAGACGGCGGGCGCGAAGAGGAAGGTGCAAAAGGCACCCGCCATCAGTATCCGCATCAGAGTGACGCTTTCGTCGTATTTTACGCCGTTTACCAGCCGCATTACAGGGCCTCCGGCGAGGAGTCCGACTATGAGAAGAGGAAGGCCGTATTTCAATATTTTTTTCATCCAGCTTTTGAAGTATGCGAGCTGGAGGGGGCGATTTGAAACCATTGCTTCCGTGGATGTGTAGACTCTTATGGAATTGGTCAGCGGCGCCAGGATCACCAGAGAGAACATGTAATATCTGAAAGCCACGCCATAGATGGCAAGGGGTTCGAGGGGGAAGTTGCGCTCTATCAAGAGGATGTCGGCCTGGGTGAAGAGTCCCGCAGCCCCATAGTAAAAGAGCAGGGGAAGGTTTTCCTTTAAAAGCCCGAGGAATTCCCCAATTTTGATCTCCGATAGGGAGGAGAGCCCTATGAAGCGGCAGGCTGCAAGAAAAAATACGATGTGAATGGCGGCGAAGCTTACCTGCACGGGGTTTGTCTTTAGCCCGCCCATGAGCGCCAGACCGCCGATTATGGCGAAAAGGGAGACGTTTTTGAGGGCTCCCAGGAGGCCGTAACCCTTGAAATTCACGACAGCCTGAAAGTGACTGGCCGAAAGAGTGAAAAGGGAAAATCCCAGCGCGTAAGCCACCGCGCTAAGCCAAAGGCCGTTCACGCCCTTGACTGCAACAACTCCGGCGAATACCAGGGCGAAAAAAGAAAGCTCGATGATGATGGATATGAGGAACTGGTCAAGCCGTAGCTTTCCAGTGGAGTTTGCGTAGGCCTGATTGCGCAGGTAGACTACCTGCACGCCCGATGAGAAGATTGCTATCAGGGTGTTGGAGATCGAAAAGTAATAGGAGTATTCGCCGTAGTCGGCCACCGCCATGAGGCGTATCAGTATGAGCGACGAGCCGATGTTCAGGCCTTTTATCAGCATCTCCCACGTCACCAGGGCGCGGGCTATCTTCCAAAAGTCCGAAAAACCGTGGTGCTTGGGTTGCGTCGGCGCGGCGGAATCCGGGGTCTTCATAGACAAGGGGCTAAATCCTCGATGAGCCTATCTATTGAGGCGTTCTGCTCGTAATATAATACCGAATCGGCAACCGCATCCACCTGCTTTTGATTTCCGAAGAGCTTCAGGGATTCCTCAATGCCCTCGGCAAGCTTTTCGGGGGTCGGCTCGTCAACGAGCCAGCCATTTAGCCCGTGTCTCACATATTCCGGCATCGCCGCCCGTCGGCTTGTTATGACCGGCACACCGCAGCTTAGGGCTTCAAGCGCCACCAGCCCCAGCGATTCTTCGAATTTCGTGGGGAATACGAAAAGGTCGAGCGCGTTGAAGTAGGGAGCCAGCCCGAAGTGGGAGACTTGCCCCACCATCAGCACTTTGCCGTTTAGCCCTTTTTTTTCGACGAGAGCCATCGCCCGCTGGCGTTCTGGGCCATCGCCTACGATCACGGCATAAAAGCTTACCCCTCTCACCCTTAAAATTTCCAATGCCTCTATGAATTCAAAAATGCCCTTTTTTTCAAGCAGGCTGGATACATAGCCTATTACAGGGCCCTTTTCTTCAATCCCTAGCCTTGAACGGGCCGCTTCCTTTGACGTAGGGCGGAAAAGGCCCATGTCTACGCCTGAGCTGGGGAAGACAATTATCTTGCGGTTTACACCGAACCTTTTTTGGTGCTCTTTTCTGAAGAATTCGGAAGGCACCACGGAGGCCGAGGCGAAATGAACCGCAATTCTCGTCAAGAGGAGAGAGAGAGGATTTTTTCCGGCCCCCAAAAGGTCTGAGCCATGGAAGTTTATTACGAGCTTTATCCTACCCATCAGCAGGGCCGGAATAAGCGGCAGTATGCCGTGCGAAGGGTAGTGGAGCCAGACGGTCCTTCCCTTTTTTTCAAATGAGTAGATAAACGCCGCAAGATGCATTTCGAGATAGGCCGCGATTTTCCCGAGGGCTCCGGATGGCTTGCCTCGAATGGCCGCTATCCTGGCGGCCCGCAGTCCTCTTTGAGAGAGAAGGTCGTGCGCCTTCTTGACGAAGATGCCGTATCTGCCGTCGCTTTCCGACGGGTACATGTTTGTGACGACCAGAAGTTCGCCGCGGATTTTATTTATGCCTTTTGGTTCTGTCACTGGTAAGCACTTTTCAGCGGGTTCTTTTCCGGAAAAAGGGTAAAATTCAATAACTGGCGCGCTTTTAAAAAGTTTTTGCGCCCTCGAAAGACTTTAACTTGAAGGGGCGCGCAATTTCAACGCCATTAACTAGCAGGGGCGCTTTTGCGCTCCATGACGGGTAAGAGGCCATGGAAAAGAACGTAAAAATTACAAGGCGCGGCTTTATGATGCTGGGCGCGGCTTTCCCGGCTGCCGCCCTGGCCACGCGCCAGCCTTCTTACGGGGCCGAGGCAAAGGCGGTGGAAACCTCGTGGGTCGATCCGACCGATTTCGGTGCGGATCCCAAGGGGTCTGCCGATTCGACCGCTGCCATCCTTGCCGCCGCGAAGTTCGCCGCAGATTCGACCCGACCTCTTCTCCTCTCGGGAGTTTTCAAGGTCGACCCTAAGGCTGGCAGCCTACACTGCCTTTTCTCCGGGGGGCAGGGAAGGCTTGCGACGGGAGCCAAGAGCTCCTTTTACCCTTTCCCATCCTCGAAAGATCGCAATGTCTTCTACGTAGACCCGGCAAAGGGCGACGACGGGTGGTTGGGAACCGATCCGGGTGCGCCGCTGGCCTCGGCGCAGGCGGCCCTGGATCTCGTCGCAGCGTACGGGGCCTTGTGCGGCGGCGTTCTCTGCGGCAGGTGGGTTGTGAAATTGGCCGCAGGCCGATATCCGGGCGGTTGCCATCTAAGAGGAGTGTTGAGCCAAAGCAGAATCGTAATAGAGGGGGTGGCTGGCGAGGGAGGTCGGCCCCTGACGATTTTTGACGGCTTTCTCAATGATGCTCAAAAAGGGCTTTCTTTTTCCGGCCAGGTGCTCATTAACGCCAGAAATCTTGGTTTTGTAAATTTCAAGGGCAAGAAAATCGGCATTGGTCTATTGGCTGAAAACGGGGCTAATCTTTTGGCCGAGAATATCCATGCCGAGGAGTGCGACTGGGCCGGAATAGATTTTGACAAGCTCGTCAGGGGCTACGTTGCGGGAGGCGTTATCAGGAACTGCCACAATGGGATACGGGCGTATGCGGGGTCTGTTTTCTCCATAGGGCACAAGACGGAAAATGTCTCAGTCGGCCCCCTCATCGAGGGTTCAAAGGACGCTGCTGTTTACATATTGAACAATTCTAGCGGGCATCTTGATTACACGACGCTCAGAAACAATGTCGTGGGGCTGGATGTGACCAATCAGAGCAGGGTCCATGTCCTCGGCTGCGAAATTTCAGGGTCTTCGATGGCTGGAGTGCGGTTGCGCAACCAGTCAACCTGGTTTGATGACCGAAACAATATATTCGGCAACGCCGTGGACGTCGGCACGGGCGCTTTCTGCAACGAACTGGCGCAGGCCGATTACATGTCAGAGCTTGGCGCAAGCGTTTATAAAAGCCCCGTAGAGGTAAATGGCAAGGCCGAGGGCGTGGCTTTTGGCAAGCCCTTTTCGATAAATGCCAAAAGATTTCGCCAGTGTTCCGGCAGCGTTAGAGTTGCGGGAATAGGCGAGGCTTTCGGGGGCGGAGCCAAAAGCCTTTTGCTAAAAACGCCAGGCGGCGCGATAAGAATTTTTCAGCTCGCCGGTGTGGGAGCGGAGGCTTTTTCCTTCGAGTGCGAGATCTTTAGCCTTGGCGAGGGCGGCCAGCT
>SRXB01000453.1 GCA_009724975.1 bacterium
CCGCCGCCAGGCGCTGTAGCAGAAGATGCCGCTTGCCAGGAGAAAGAGCAGTGTGAAGATGGCGTTGTGGGTCATGTCTGGTCCTCGTGTATGCGTCAGTTTTTAAATATCGGTTATTTCTAGGAGTCTGTCGGACTTTGCCGACACAATGTGCTATACTCGCTCAACTTTGAAAGCCTGATTTTACAGGAGTTGAGCGAGATGTCAGTTAAATTTGTCGAAGTTGATAGGGAGACGTTGTATCTGCTCCCTCCGTCATTGCAGGACTGGTTGCCCGAAGGGCACCTGGCCCGGTTTGTGGTCGAGATAGTTGAACAACTCGACCTGCGCTCTTTGAAAGAATCCTATGCTGGTCGCGGTTCGCAGCCATACAACCCAGGAATGCTGGTGGCGCTTCTGTTCTATGGCTATGCCACCGGAGTGTTTTCCAGCCGTAAGCTGGAATGCAGTACCTATGATTCAGTAGCGTTCCGCTACGTTGCGGCAAACAGTCATCCGGACCATGACACCATTGCCACCTTCAGGCGGCGCTTCTTGCCGCAGCTTGGCGAACTGTTTGCCCAGATTCTGCTGATTGCCCACCAGATGAACGTGCTGAAACTTGGCAGCGTCAGCCTGGATGGCAGCAAAGTCAAGGCAAATGCTTCCAAGCACAAGGCTCTGAGCTATGAGCATGCCTGTAAACTGGAAATGCAGATCAAGGCTGAAGTTGTCGAATTGCTCAAGAAGGCGGAATCAGCTGATCGTGCCGACATTCCCGACGGCATGAGCATTCCTGAAGAACTGGAGCGCCGGGAAAAGCGTCTTGCCGGAATAGCTGCTGCCAAGGCTGAAATTGAAAAACGTGCTGCCGAGCGCCATGCCCGCGAGCAGGCCGCCTATGAGAAAAAGGTTGCTGAGCGAGTCAAAAAAGAGCAGGCAACCGGCAAAAAGTCCAGAGGCAAGCAGCCCAAGCCGCCCAAGTCAGGACCGGCCGCCAAGGATCAAGTCAACCTGACGGATGAAGAATCCCGGATCATGCCGACCTCTGGTGGCGGCTTCGAGCAAACCTACAATGTTCAGGCAGGCGTTGACACAACATCAAAGCTCATTGTTACGGCTCATGTAACCCAGCACTCAAATGACAAGCAGGAGCTGGTGCCGACACTGGAGAATCTTGCCGCGCTGCCCGAGGAACTTGGCAAGGCAACCGAACTGATAGCCGACAGTGGCTACTTCAGTGAAACCAACGTCACTGCCAGCGAAGACAGCGGGATAACGCCGTACATTGCCATAGACCGGCAAGAGCACAACCAGCCACTGTGGGACCGGTTCAAAGAGCCGCCACCTTTACCGGATGATGCCGATTCCGTGACCATGATGAAGCATCGGTTACAGACGCT
>SRXB01000131.1 GCA_009724975.1 bacterium
GGCCTTTTGCCTGCCGGGCTGGTTGGCGGTTATGATGGGCGAGGTTTCGGTGAGGCCGTAGCCCTCGTAAATCGGGATGCCGATGGCGCAGAAGAACTTCGCCAGCTCGGGGGCGAGCGGCGCACCGCCGGAGACGAATATGCGTATGCGCCCGCCGAACTTCTGGCGTATTTTCGAGTACACGAGCTTGTCGGCGAGGTTGAACTTGGCCTGGAGCAGGCAGCCGACCGGCTTTCGGGCGTCGATGCGATCGCCCACCTTCGTCGCGACATCTATCGCCCAGAAGGCTATCTGCTTTTTGGGGAATTTCTCCTCCATAGCCTTGGCCTGTATGCCCGCGTAAATCTTCTCAAAGATTCTGGGGACGCTTACGCACACCGTGGGAGCGACCTCAGAGATATTCTCGGCGACCTTGTTCATGTTCTCGGCATAGGCGACCACCGCGCCGGAGTAAAACATGACGTAGCACCCCATCCTCTCAAGCACGTGAGCCAGCGGAAGGTGAGAAAGGTGGGTGTCGCCAAGGCCGATGTCGAAAATGTCGAGGGCCGCGCCCGCATTGGACATGATGTTGCCGTGGGAGAGCATAACCCCCTTGGGCTCGCCGGTTGTGCCGGAGGTGAAGATTATGGTGCAGACGTCGTCGGGCGAGGAGGCGTCGATGCGCTCGTTTATCGCGGCCACGTCGGCTTTTTCCCTTGAAAACTCCTCAAGGGAGGTGAATTTGGGGTTTGCCACGCCTGCGAGGGCTTCCTTCTCGAAGACTATTACCTTTTCAACGGTGGTGGCGTCATCGATTATCGCCGCCAGCTCCTTGACCAGCGCGGCGTCGGAGCAAAAAACAAAGCGGCTACGGGAGCGGTTCAGAAGGCTAAGGACCTCGGGGCCGGTAAGGGAGGGGTAGATCGGGACCACTATTCCGCCGGCGCTGAGAATCGCGGCGTCGGAGTTGGACCACTCCCAGCGGGTGTGTGAAAGTATCGCGGCGCGGTCGCCTGTTTTTAGCCCCGCTTTTATCAAGGCCGAGGCGCTTCTCAAGACCTGCCCGTAGAAATCTCCCCACGACATATCCGCGTAAACGCCGTCTTTCTTGAATTTCACGCAAGTGTTTTTCGCCCATTTGGCGGCGCGGTCGCGGAACATCTTGGAAATTGTCATGATTTACCCCCAAAAAAAGATCGTATGGGACTGGTAAATGCTAGGGAAGGCGGGTTAGGCTGTCAAGAAATAAGGGGCTTCACCCTGCGCAGGTCCGGCTTTTTTCAATGTCGGGCCCGAAGGCGAAAAAAGTTATGAAAAACCGCAAGGCGCTGGCGGTGTGGCTGGTTTTCGCGGCCCTTTTAGCCGCCATGCTCTACACCCTCTGGGGCGTTTCCACCGGCAAAATTCCGACTCGCCACGGCTACGGGCGAGCCGGTTTCGCCAAGTACAGCCCCTGCGCCGAAAGCTAATCCAGCACGATAAGCTCGTAAGCGCGAGAGCCGAGCCCCAGCTTTTGGGCGTGCTCCATTTGAATGTTCCAGTCGGCGTGCGGGTGTACGCCCAGGAATTTGTCGCCCCCCTCACCGTGGTTGCTTTTAAGCGCGCTGTCGGCCTGGCCTATGGCCTTGTTGACGAGATCGGCGCTGGCCTGGTCGATTGCCACGGGGTCTTCGGAGGCGAGTATCCCGATATCCGGCACGATGGGGGCGTCGGCGTTGGGCATGCAGTCGCAGGCGGGGCTGATTTGCATTAGGAAATTCAGGAATACCGCCCTCCCCCTCTTGTTTTCCATCGCGCCAATAGCGTATTCGGCCATCTTGGCCTGCATCGCCCCAGGCCCCTCGGTCCACTGTATCAATATTACCCTTTGCGGGCAGGCGATGACGCACTGGCCGCAGCCGGCGCACTTTTTCGGATCTATTACAGCCTTTTTCTCGATCATCGAGATAGCGCCGTGCGCGCAAAAGACAAGGCAGTGGCCGCAACCCACGCACCCCTTGGCCTTCACCTTCGGGGCTATCGACGAGTGCATGGAAAGTTTGCCCTTTCTGGCCGCGCAACCCATGCCCAGGTTCTTTATGGCGCCGCCGAACCCCGAAAGCTCGTGGCCCTTGAAGTGGGAGAGCACCACGGCGCTGTCGGCCTCGTAAAATTCCGTGGCGATATGGACTTTTTCGTAAATTCCCCCCTTTACCGGAACCTCCACCCCGTTTTGACCCCTAAGTCCATCTGCTATAATCAAAGGAGCGCCCACAACCGCGTAATCAAAACCGTGGAGGATGGCGACCTCAAGGTGGCTGACCGCCTCGGAGCGCGAACCGGTGTAAAGGGTATTGGTGTCGGTCAAAAAAGGCCTCGCTCCGGCCTTTTTAACGGCATCCACGACCCTTCGGGCGAAAATCGGCCTGATGAAGGAGGTGTTGCCCTCCTCGCCGAAGTGTATCTTTATCGCGGTGCGATCCCCTTCCCTGACGCTCCGGCCAAGCCCCGCGCCGGAGAGGAGCGAATCTATTTTCTGGAGGAGATTTTTGCGGGGCGAGGTTCGCATCGAAGAAAAATATACGCTCGAAGGGGCCATATGCGCTCTCCATGTCATTTTTTAGTTACGGATTGTGTGGTTTGGAATGTACCATAGGAAAATAGCCTTAGCCATAGGCTGAAGGCAAGAGAGAGGGATTTGGAGAACGGAATGTTCGACGTCGGGGACAAGGCAGTTTACCCCGCCCACGGTGTTGGCGAGATTCTGGCGGTGGAGACGCGCGAGGTGATGGGCAATAAAATGTCCGTTTACGTCATGCGCGTAATCGACCGCAACATGACCATCATAATACCGGTGGCGAAATCCATAGAGGTGGGGCTAAGGCCGGTTATCTCCTGCGGAGAGGTGGACGCCGTCTTCACAGTCCTGCGCCAGCGCGGGCGGGTGGCCGACGGTCAGACTTGGAACAGGCGCTTTCGGGAATACAGCGACAAGATAAAGACCGGCTCAGCGCTGGAAATAGCGCAGGTGCTGCGCGACCTTTACCTCCTTCGCACCGGCAAGGCCCTTTCTTACGGCGAAAAGCGCATGCTCTCAACCGCCATCGAGCTTTTATCGCAGGAAATAGCGGTCGCCAGGGGCGAGGCGGCGAGCAAGGCGCAGGAAGAGATTTTATCAGTCTTCGGCGACATCAGGGGATGACCTTGAATCTGAACATAATGCTTTACAGGGCTTTTCTGGTTGTTTTTCTCGTGGTGGCGGGTCTTCTAGCCGGCCCCACCGTCTTCCCCGCGGTTTCCGACCCGGGCGGGGCGGGCGCCGTTGTCGGGTGCTTCGTTGGCTTCATCATCCTTTTAATCGAGCGCGCCATAAACCGCACCCCTCCCCACGTCATGCTGGGCGGCGGCCTCGGCGCACTGGCCGGAGTATGCGTGGCGCTCGGCATAGGCTTCATGGTAAACCTCAAAAGCCTTCCGGCGGCCTTCAACCTCGCCATTTTCGTCCTCTTGGGCCACTTCGGCTTCGTCATAGGAACCCGCGCGGTGCGCTCCTTCAAGTTCACCTCCGGAAAAACCGCCGTCACCGGCACAACCTCCCCCAAAGTCCTAGACACCTCCGCCATAATCGACGGACGCATCGTGGAAATGGTGGAACTTGGCTTCGTGGGCGGCAACATAGTGGTCCCCAGCTTCGTCCTTCGCGAATTGCAGGGCATCGCCGACTCCACCGACCCACTGCGGCGCGCCCGTGGCAGGCGCGGCCTTGGCGTTCTGGAGCGGCTGAACTCGATGGAGGGAATAGAGGTTAACGTGACCGAGGACGACTTCCCGAAGGTAAAGGAGGTCGACCAGAAAATCGTCGCATTGGCCCGCCTGAAGGACGCCACGGTCGTCACCACAGATTTCAACCTCGCCAAAATAGCAGAGCTCCAGGGCCTTCGCGTCATGAACGTCAACGAACTTTCGCAGGCGCTTCGCCCCGTGGTACTACCAGGCGAGCCGGTGCGCGTGACCATACAGAAAGAGGGCAAGGAGCCCGGCCAGGGGGTGGGCTACCTTGAGGACGGCACGATGGTCGTCGTCGAGGAGGGCTACGCGCACATGAACGAATCGGTGCGGGCGGTAGTCACCTCCGTTTTGCAGACCAGCGCGGGCCGCATGATCTTCACCCGCTCACCAGAGGGTGACGAGCAGGCGGTTGACGTAAAGGAAAGGCGAAAGGTTTGGCGCAGGTCGAGCTAAAAACCTACGCCGTCGTCACCGCCGGCGGCGTCGGAAAACGCATGGGCTCGGCGGTCGCAAAGCAGTTCCTCTCCATCGGCTCAAGGTCGATTCTCTCGCGCTCCATAGAAAACCTCTCGCGCTGGCCAGCCCTTTCGGGCATCGTCGTCACGGCCCCCGCCGACTCTCTTGAAGAAACCAGAAAATTAATCGAAAAAGACGGGCTTACAAAGGTCTTGCGCGTCGTCGCGGGCGGCGTGGAACGCCAGTCCTCGGTCATGAACGGCCTCATGGCCCTTTTCGAGGCTGGCGACGCCGACATGGTGCTCATCCACGACGGAGTTCGCCCCTTCCCACCGATCGAAAAGCTGGACGAACTAATCGCCGCCGCAGTCCCGCAGGGCGCGATAATAGCCCTCCCCTCCACCGACACCGTTAAAATCTGCCGCGACGGAAAAATCGAAAAGACCTTCGAGCGCCAAAAAGTCTGGCTTGCCCAAACCCCGCAGGCCTTCCCCTACGGCCTCATCCTCAAGGCCCACAAACTTGCCGAGGAACGCGGCTTTCTGGGCACCGACGACTCCTCGCTCGCGGAAGCGATGGGCCTTTGCCCCCGCGTTGTCGAGGGGACGCGCTCCAACATCAAGATTACCACTCCGGAGGACCTGAAATTGGCCAGATCCGCCCTAGACGCCCCCGCCCTCTCCATCGGCCACGGCTACGACGCCCACCGTCTGGTCGAAGGGCGCGACCTCATTCTGGGCGGAGTGAAAATTGACCACGCCAAAGGGCTTTTGGGCCACTCCGACGCCGACGTGCTGGCCCACGCCGTCGCCGACGCCTGCCTGGGCGGGGCGGGCCTGGGCGATATCGGCAGACACTTTCCCGACACCGACGGCAAATACAAAAACGCAGACTCGATAGAGCTTTTGCGAAAGGTCGGCGCACTGGTGCGCGCCTCCGGGATGCGCGTAATGCGCGTAGACGCCACCCTCATCGCCCAAAAGCCGAAAGTCGCCCCCTTCATTGCAAGAATGGAGCAAAACCTCTCCGCCGCGCTGGGCCTTGGCGAACGCGGAGTGACGGTGAAAGCCACAACCACCGAGAAAATGGGGTTCGAGGGGCGGGAAGAGGGGATAAGCGCCCACGCGGTGGCTCTTCTGGAATCTATTTGACCTAAGGCTGCCTAGACGATTGAATGGGAGCGTTTTTGCCGCTCCCTTTTTTGTTTGGGTAAAGTGGGGTAGAATATTTTGCGGTTGTTTTGGATTGGTTTGTTTTGGGGAAATGGGGAGGGGAAATGAAGCCTTTTAATTTGTTGGGTATCGCTTCGCTCCACCCAACCTACCCGACTAGGCGGAGGATTTGAAGCTGGTATTTTTAATGTCCAAGTAATTATTTTCATAAGGACACATTTAAAAGAAGAGTCATGCTGTGAGTAAGGTATCTAGTCGGAGAAGCTTATGGAAAACCATGTAATATTTCTTGTTACACTAGGAGTTATTTACATTGTTTCGGGTGCAGTGGCAATTTTAAGCTACTTTGTTGCAGCCCCATTGCTCATTGCTGAGCATAAAATTCTTTCTTTAAAAGAGCAATACTTGAACTTCGGTAATTTAACGTATATCTACAGCAATATAAGGTCATTGAGAGCGCGAGGAGTTCAAAAAGCTGGCATTGTGCTTTTGTTTATTAAATATAACATCTTAATTTGCATTACTTCTTTTTTAATTTTTGCCATTTCGGCAATAATTATTGGGCGAGCCGGTTAGACGTGTAGCCGTGTAGGTTGGGTGGAGCGCCAGCGATACCCAACGATTACCTTCGAGCGCTTTAGCGCGAGCTTGGAGCGGTAGCGACCCTTCGTCGGGTTTTTTTAATGTAAAATTTCTACGTTTGAGGGGCTGGCCGCCCCTTCACCCGGCCCC
>SRXB01000132.1 GCA_009724975.1 bacterium
GCCGAGGGCCGCTCCCAAGGCGCCGCCCGCCATAGTCTCCTTAAGCTCTCTCTTCCTTCCCGTGACCGCCATCGACGCAAGCCAGAAGAGGGGCGCGAAAGCGATGTTGGCCTTAAGGAGGAGCAAAAAGGCCAGCATGAATCCCGAAAGCGCGTAGCTGAACTTTTTCCCCGAAGCCAGCGGCAGAATTGATAGGGCGAGCAGTCCAAGCTCAAGGCAGGCAGCGTTTCCGGTTCCTATGTCGCTTCTGAGGGGGTCGTAAAGGTAGATGATGAAGTTCAGCATTATGAGAGAGGCGTTTATGCCAAAGCCGAAAAACCATAGGGAGAGGATGAGCGCCGCTGCTACCGAAAGGAAGGAGGCCGCCTTGAATGTCGAGAGGTCTTGCCAGTAATTGCCGCTCGAAAGCGAGGAGAGGAGGGCGTAGGCGAGGGGGGATTGGGTGTTGTAAAAGTAAAAACCTTCGGATTTTTGCCGCAGCTCTTCGTCGAAGCCCGATTCGGGGCCGGAACACCAGCGGCTCACATCCTCTTTGGCTTCCTCGGCGTAGATGAAGGGCGAGGGGTGCGCCTTGGCGTATTTGGCGCCGGCCCAGTAGGTGTAAAAGTCGCCTATGTTCGGGCTTTGGGAGTAATTCCAGAGGGAATAGCCGCGAAAAAGGAGAATCGCGGCCAAAAGGAGCGTAAGTGCGCTTATTTTACCCAAGCTCTTCATCTGGCCCCTTGCAAGGCGTGTTGAGTATGAAGTAACGGCGGGATTTTATATCCGAAAGCACGCAAAATAAAAGGGGCGTCAGCCTTTTTGGCCGACGCCCCTTGCCGTTTTGGGAATTTCTCGTCTTATTTCTGCGTCTTCAGGGCGGCGAGGGCCTGGTAGAGGCCGTAGCGCTGCTTGGCTTCCTTTTGGGCCTCGGCCATCAGCTTCGAGGCCCGGTCGGCATCGATGAGCTTGAGCATTTTGTAGCGGGTTTCGTTGTAGGCGTATTCCTCCATCGAAACCTTGATTTCGCCCGAGTCGAGCTTGAGGGGGTTTTCCCCTTCGGCGGAGCGGCGCGGGTCGAAGCGGTAGAGCGGCCAGTGGCCCGATTCCACGGCGAGCTTTTGCTGGTCGTTGCCGTGGCTAAGGTCGAAGCCGTGGGCTATGCAGTGGCTGTAGGCGATGACGAGGGAGGGGCCCTGGTAGCTGTCGGCCTCTTCCATGGCGCGTATCGTCTGGAGGTCGCGCGCGCCAAGCGCCACCTGGGCTACGTAGATGTTGCCGTAGGTCATCGCTATCATGCCGAGGTCTTTTTTCGGAAGGGGCTTTCCGGCGGCGGCGAATTTGGCCGCGGCGGCGAGAGGGGTGGCCTTGGACTGCTGCCCGCCGGTGTTTGAGTAGACCTCGGTGTCCATGACGAGGATGTTGACGTCGTAGCCGGTGGCCAGTACGTGGTCCAGCCCGCCGTAGCCGATGTCGTAGGCCCAGCCGTCGCCGCCGAGTATCCAGACCGATTTTTTGACGAGGTAGTCGGCTATGTCGATGAGGCGCTTGGATTCCTTGGAGTTGATCTCGGCAAGGCGCGCCTTTAGGTCGACGATGCGGGCGCGCTGGGCTTCCACTCCGGCCTCGGTGGACTGGTCGGCGGCAAGAATCTGGCCCACCAGCTCTTCCCCGACGCGGGGTGCGTATTTTTTAAGTATCTCGGTGGCGTATTCCTTGTGCTTGTCTATGGAGAGCCTGAAACCGAGGCCGAATTCGGCGTTGTCCTCGAAGAGGGAGTTGGCCCACGCGGGTCCGCGCCCCTGGGCGTTTTTGGTGTAGGGCGTGGTCGGCAGGTTGCCGCCGTAGATGGAGGAGCAGCCGGTGGCGTTGGCGATGAGGAGCCTGTCGCCGAAGAGCTGGGTGAGGAGCTTTACGTAGGGTGTTTCGCCGCAACCAGCGCAGGAGCCGGAGAACTCGAAGAGGGGTTCGCGAAGCTGGGAGCCCCTGATGTCGGTCTTGAGGGTCTTGCGGTCGATAAGGGGCAGGGAGAGGAAGAAGTTGAAATTCTCCCGCTCGGCGGCGACGAGGTCGGCGTGGGGCTTGAGGTTTATAGCCTTAACCGAGGGGTCGGCCTTGTCGGCGGCGGGGCAGGTGCGCACGCACAGGCCGCAGCCGGTGCAGTCCTCGGCGGCGACCTGGACGGTGTATTTCATCCCCTCGAACTCCTTTACCTTGGAATCGGCGCTAAGGAAGCTCTTCGGGGCGTTTTTCAGGAGTTTCTTGTCGTAGAAGTTTACCCTGATCGCCGCGTGGGGGCAGGTCATAGAGCACTTTGCGCACTGCACGCAGCGCCCGGGCTCCCAAACCGGTATGGCGTGGGCGATGTTGCGCTTCTCCCACTTGGTGGTGCCGGTGGGCCAGGTTCCGTCGGGCGAGAAGGCGCTGACGGGCAGAAGGTCTCCCTTGCCTGCCATCATCATCGCCGTCACGTTCTTGACGAAATCGGGGGCCAGGTCCGAGACGGTGGGCGGCATCATCTTGCAGGAGGAGGCTTGCTTGGGAATCTTGAGGTTGAAGAGGTTGGCCACGGTCTGGTCCACCGCCTCGAAGTTCTTTTTTACTACTTCCTTGCCCTTCTTCCCGTAGGTCTTCTCTATCGCTTCCTTGATCTTGGCTATCGCCTCGTCTTTGGGCAGCACGCCGGAGATGGCGAAGAAGCAGGTCTGCATGACGGTGTTTATGCGCCCGCCCATGCCGGTCTTGCGGGCCACTTCGCCCGCGTTGATGTGGTAGACCTTTATCTTCTTGGCGATGATGTCCTCCTGCACCTTGCAGGGGAGGCTGTCCCAAACCTTGGGCCCCTCGACGGGGGTGTTCAGGAGGAAGGTGGCTCCCTTCTGGGCGTAGGAGAGCATGTCGAACCGCTCAAGGAAGGTGTGCTGGTGGCAGGCCACGAAGCTGGCCTTGTGGATGGTGAAGGTAGAGCGTATGGGGCGCGGCCCGAAGCGAAGGTGCGAGATGGTGGTTCCGCCGGACTTCTTGGAGTCGTAGACGAAGTAGCCCTGGGCGTAGAAATCGGTGCCTTCGCCGATGATTTTGATGGAGTTTTTGTTCGCGCCGACGGTTCCGTCGGCTCCGAGGCCGAAGAAGACGGCGCGCACCACGTCGGCGGGCTCGATGTCGAAGGTCTCGTCGTAGGAAAGGCTCAGCCCCGAGACGTCGTCGTTGATGCCGATGGTGAAGTGGAGCTTCGGGCTCTTCTTTTTGAGTTCCGCGAAGATCGCCTTTATCATGGCGGGGTTGAATTCCTTCGAGGAGAGGCCGTAGCGTCCGCCGATGACCACGGGGTCTTTCTTGAAGGGGGTTATTCCCTTCACGCGTGCCTCGCGAAGGGCCGAGATGATGTCGATGTAGAGCGGCTCGCCGATTGCGCCCGATTCCTTGCACCTGTCCATGACGGCTATGCCCTTGACGGTGGCGGGGAGGGCGGCCATTAGGTGCTCAACGGAGAAGGGCCTGAAAAGGCGGACCTTTACGCAGCCTACCTTTTCGCCGTGGGCGGCCAGGTATTCGACCGTTTCGTGGACCGCCTCGCCGCCGGAGCCCATTATCACTATGACGCGCTCCGCCTCGGGGTGGCCGACGTAGTCGAAAAGGCGGTAGGAGCGGCCAGTCACCTTCTGAAACTTCTCCATCGCGTTTTGCACTTTGGCGGGGACCGCGTCGTAGAAGAGGTTTATCCGCTCGCGTATCTGGAAGTAGGAGTCAGGGTTGGCCGAGCTTCCGCGAAGGACCGGCTTGTCCGGCGTGAGGGCGCGGTTGCGGTGCTCGTGTATGGATTTTTCGCAGATGAGGTTGCGAAGGTCGTCGTCGCCGAGGACATTTATCTTGGCGACTTCGTGCGAGGTGCGGAAGCCGTCGAAAAAGTGCAGGAAGGGTATGCGCGAGGTGAGGGTGGCCGTGTGGGCTATCGCCGCGAGGTCGTGCGCCTCCTGCGGTGAGTTGGAGGCCAGCATCGCGAAACCGGTCTGGCGAACGCTCATCACGTCGCCCTGGTCCCCGAAGATGGAGAGCGACTGCACGGCAAGGCTTCTGGCGGTGCAGTGGATGACGAAGGGGGTGAGCTCTCCCGCGATTTTGTACATATTCGGGATCATCAGCAAAAGACCCTGGGAGGCCGTGAAGGTGGTAACAAGGGAGCCTGATTGCAGGGCTCCGTGGAAAGCGCCTGCGGCGCCGCCCTCGGACTGCATCTCGACGACCTTCGGCACAGTTCCCCAGATGTTGGGCTGGCCTGCGGCGCTCCATTCGTCAGCGTGTTCGCCCATGGTCGACGACGGGGTGATCGGATAGATTACCGCGATCTCCGAAAGTCGATGCGCCACGGAGGCGACCGCTTCGTTTCCGTCGACGGTGAGCATGCGCTTAAGGGACATTTATTCCTCCTAACTTGGGTGGGTTTTAAGAAGCGGTCTCAAAGCCGATTGGCTCAGTCTCTGGACCTTCCGAAAAGTCTTAGCATGTAAAGGAAAAGGTTTACGAAATCGAGGTAGAGGGCCAGCGCGCCGATTATGGAGGCGCGGGAGAGGGCCTCGTCGCCCATCGAGGCGGCGGAGTGGCCGATCTGCTGGATTTTTTGCGAATCGTAGGCGGCAAGGCCGGTGAAGATGATGACGCCCACGTAGGTGAGTATCCAGTCAAGAGCCGCCGAGGCGAAAAAGATGTTTGCGACGGAGGCGACTATAAGGCCGATGAGCCCCATGAAGAGGAAGGAGCCCCAGCCGGTGAGGTCTTTTTTCGTCACGGTGCCGTAAAAGGCCGCCGCGCCGAAGACCGAGGCGGTGACGGCGAAGGTGACGAGCACCGAGGAGGGGGTGTAGGGCAAAAGCACCACCGAAAGGGTAACGCCGGAGAGTGCGCTGTAAAGGACGAAGAGCCACCCCGCGGTGGCGGCGCTTATGCGGTTTATCGCCCATGAGAGGGCCATCACCAGCCCCAGCTCGGCGATTATGAGACCTATGTACCAGCCCTTGTTGAAGAGGAAGGTCTCGATGAGGGCAGGGCTCGTTATTGTGAGGTACGCGGCTATGGCGCTGACTGAAAGGCCGCCGGCCATCCAGCCGTAAACGTTGCGGATAAAGGAGGTGCGTACCTTCTCCCAGCTTTTTTGGTCTATCGCGGCTTGGGAGGAGTTGTTCATCTCGTACATTTTCGCTCCTGATAAGCTGTTTAAAATGTTTTTAGCGCCCCCGCGCCCAAGGTTCGGAAGCGGGACGGTAAAATATATCCATCGAGGGGCGCTCCCGCAAGAAATCCTTCACCGATTTAATCTGGCTAAAAAATATATTGCAAGATTCAATGCAGCGAGCGTTGTTCACAAGCCGTTATCGCCTGAAAAATGCAGTGATGCTGGCGAGTTAGTCAATAGGGGTAAAACGGTGCGTGTCGAAAATAAAATAACGGCTCCAAAGCCACCCCCTCCCGTTTTACCGGCAAAAAGCCCGCGTCACGGCTTTTTTCCCGTAGGTTAAAAATTATATCGCCGCCTTGACGGGCCGACAATCACTGGTTACTTTTTTCATGAACTAATCTTAACGGAAAGGAGGTGGCCTATGATGAAGCGCTTCATGGTTCCCAGAGTCGCCCACTGCTCCGAGGGTTGCCCTAGCCAGTCCCGGGCAAGACCCTAAACTGCCCATATGAAAAAATAGCCCCGCGCATCCGGCCAGGAGAAAAAGCCGTATGCGCGGGGCTTTTGTTTTTGGCCCGCGCGTGCCAGAATATCACCGTTGCCCGCAATCCGCGGGCATTAGGGTCCTGACCGCAAGCAGGGAGGAGCGCGGTGGCTTTGGGGAGAGGGGAAATAGTGTCCGGCTACATACCGGGCGTCATCGGAAGGTGTGTTTTCCTCCACGGCGTCTACTACGGGCGAGAGTGGGGTTTCGGCTCCTATTTCGAGGCGAAGGTGGCGGGGGGGCTTTCGGAGTTCTTTTCCCGCTTCGACCCGTGCCGCGACGGCTTTTGGAGCTATGTGACGGACGGGCGGATAGAGGGGACGGTGGCGATCGACGGCCTCGGCGCCATGGAGAGGGGGGCGCACCTTCGCTGGTTCATAATGTCGGACGAGTCAAGGGGCAAGGG
>SRXB01000454.1 GCA_009724975.1 bacterium
CTCCTTGGGCAGACGCCAGCGGCGGTGAATCCAGAACCACTGCCCGGGCTTTTCGCGCACCGAGCGCTCCATCCACCGGTCGAACTCCCTCGTGAGCGCCAAAACCTTCTCGTCGCGCCCGCCCTCTGCGGGAATTTCGATGGGGCCGCCGAAGTGTACGGTGAACCCCTCTTTCGTCCTCTCGCAACGGCAAAAAATCACCGGTGCGCCGCTCCTCAGGGCTATTAGCGCAAGGCCAGGGTTGGTCGAGACGGGCTGGCCGAAAAATTCGCTGAGGACCCCCTCCTTCGCCTGGGCGCGCTGGTCCAGGAGAAAGCCGACTATCTCCCCCGCCGAAAGCGCCCGAAGGACGGGCCTCACCGCGTTTCGGTGGGTTATGAATCTGGAGCCGAAAAACTCGCGGGTCTTGGCAATAAAGGCGTCCGCCTTCTCGTTTTTCTGCCTGCGCCCCACCACGTTCATCTTGTAGCCGCGCGCGGCCAGCGCGAGGTTGGTGTATTCCCAGTTCCCCTGGTGGCAGGTTAGAATCAAGACCCCCTTGCCCAGCGCCAGCGTCCCTTTTAAAAGCTCCTCGTTCTCGAAGCGAAAGAGCTTGGCCATTTTTTCGCGGGTAAGAGAGGGAACGGCAAGAAATTCTACCGCCACCCTGCCTAGGTTGCCGAAGGACTCGCGCGCCAGCGCCAGCGCCTCCTCGTCGCTCATTTCGGGATAGGCCCGCCTGATATTTTCAAGCGCCAGCTTTCGCCTTCCCCCCGCCAGCGCATAGGCGGCCCGCCCGAAAAAAGCGCCGAGGCGAGCCCTCAGCGAGTCCGGCATAACGAGTATCGCCCGTCTCGCGATGGCGAAGAACAAATATTCCGCGTGGTGGGATAATTTCATTTATTCAGACTTTTTGGTAAGGGTCGAAGAGGCGGCGGTATTCGTCAAGGCATTCGCGGTCGGTCATCGAGGCCAGCATATCGCAAACCACGCGGGAAAGGGGCTCCCTCGCCGCTTTTTCCTGCAAATCGAAGGGCAAAAGCCCCGGGTTTTGCGTGTAGGCCCCAAAAAGATCGGTCATGAAGCGCTCGGCTTTGAAGCGCATCGCCTCGACCTTTGGGTGGCGGTAAAGGCGCGCCATTAGGAATTTTTTCAGCTCGTGGTTTTTGACCGCCATCTCCCCGCTCCGGCAGACGAGCCTTCGTCCGAGGCCGCGCACCTCCTGAAGCGTTTCCACCCCCGAATCGGCTATAGCTTTTTCGGTGGCGGCGACAAGGTCGGCCATCATCGCGCCGATTATCCGGCTGACGGTCTGCGTAACCGCCTCTTTGTCGCCTATCTTAGGCGCGGCGCGGCGCGTCTCTTCCCAGAATTCCCGCCAGACGCGGATTTCCATGAG
>SRXB01000133.1 GCA_009724975.1 bacterium
AATAACACGCTCCATAGGCAACCGGAAATTCCCTGCTAAAATGAACGGGCCGCCTCAAATGGCGGCCCGTTTTACATTAAAGGAAAAGGACCTCTTGAGATGAAAAGACCCCTATTAATCCTCACTGTTGCGGCCCTGGCGCTCCTCTCCTGCGCCGCCCCCGCTCTTTACGTCGCCGACGCCGAGGCCGAGATCGACGTCTTCGGGGCGAAGCTGCTCCAGAAAACCGATATGAAGGAGGTAAACGGCGAAAAGGCAGTGAGGGAACCCTGCGTCAAGGGGTACGAATACGTTTTCGAGGGGCTGAAAATATCGATAGGCTACGGCTTTGACGGCAAGATACGGAAGATAACCACCAGAAACCCCGAAAACAGCGTTTACGCCGTCAAGGTGGGCGATTCTTACGAGACGGGGAGAATGAAACTTCTTTCAAGGGGGTTTGGGCGCACCGAAGACCCCTTCCGCTTCACGAAGGCCGATTTTTCGGTGACCCTTTTGGCGAACGAGTCCAATTTCATCTTCGGGGTTAGGGCGGAGCTTTTGGACTGACCCAAATAAGGCGCAAAAACCAAAAAGGAGAGGACCAAAGAGCCTCTCCTTTTTTATTGCGGGAAAAAATTAGCCTTACCCTTTTTTGCAGCCTTCCCTGTAAACCTTTACCGCGCAAAATTCGCCGCACATCGTGCAGACGTCGCCGTCGGCGGGCTGGAAGGCTTTCCTGCGTTCACGAGCCGTCTTGGGGTCGATGGCGAGGTTGAATTGCCCCTCCCAGTCGAGTTCGGCTCGGGCCTTGGACATCTTGCGGTCCCAATCCATTGCCCCCGGCAGCCCCTTGGCCACGTCGGCGGCGTGGCCCGCTATGCGCGAGGCTATCACCCCCTGGCGCACATCCTCCACCGTGGGCAGGCCCAGGTGCTCGGCTGGGGTGACGTAGCAGAGTATGTCGGCTCCGGCCCTGGCCGCTATCGCGCCGCCTATGGCGGAGGTTATGTGGTCGTAGCCAGGGGCCACGTCGGTTACCAGCGGGCCGAGGACATAAAAGGGAGCGCCATGGCAAAGCCTCTTTTGGAGGAGGATGTTGGCCTCTATCTGGTCCATAGGAACGTGGCCCGGCCCCTCTATCATCACCTGAACCCCCGCCGCCCACGCCCGAAGGGTGAGTTCGCCGAGGTTCATAAGTTCGTGTATCTGCCCGCGGTCGGTGGCGTCAACCAGCGCGCCAGGGCGAAAGCCGTCGCCGAGGCTCAGGACCACCTCGTGGTCTCGGCAGATGGCCAGAAGGCGGTCGAAGTGCTCGAAGAGGGGGTTTTCGGCCTCGTGGCGCTTCATCCACGCCACGGTGAAGGAGCCGCCGCGTGAAACCACCCCGATTATGCGCTCCTGCCCCTCCATGCGCCTCACGCTCTCGCGGTTGATGCCGCAGTGGACGGTCATGAAGTCGACCCCCTCGCGCGCCTGCTCCTCTATCACCGCGAAAATCTCATCAGCACTCAGGGCGAACATGTCGCCGCCGTTTTTGATGCGCGACTCGGCTATCGCCTGATAGAGGGGAACCGTCCCGAGGGGAACGGGGCATTTTTCGATTATCTTGCGGCGTATTTCGCCCAAGGGTCCGCCGGTGGAGAGGTCCATGACGGTGTCGGCCTTGCATTCTAAGCTTACGGCGAGCTTTTCAAGCTCCATCGGCAGATCGCTGATGTCCTTTGAGGTGCCGATGTTGGAGTTAACCTTGACCTTCAGCCCTTCGCCGATGGCCAGGGGACGGACCTCGCGCCGGTTTTTGTTTGCACAGACTATCGCCCTTCCCGAGGCGATTTTCTGGGCCAGAAATTCGGGCGAAACGCATTCGGCAATTGCCGCTAGCCTCACACTTTCAGGCACGAGGCCCGCTTTTACCGCTTCGAGTATCGTCACTTTTCAATCTCTTTCATTTTTCGCCAGAGGGCGCAGACTTTGCGGGCCGCGTCGGGGGCGTCGAGGCCGAAGAGGCGAATCATCGGCTCCTTGCCCCTGTCCCCCTCGTCGTAAATCACGTCGGGCGCGTACCCTTTGGACAAGAGGACGGAGGCGGTTCCCCATTCAAGGGTGGAACCCTCCGCCAGCTTGACCTCAATTGGCTCGTCGTCGCGGGAGAAGCTTTCGACGGTAAAGCCAGCCGCGAGGCAGGCCTTTATGATTGACGGCTCGTAGCGCACGTTCATTACGGCGCGAAAGGGGCTGCCGTTTCTTATGGAGGCTATGAGGATTTTTGCCATGTGGCGGCTTGCGCCGAAGCGCGGGCCGTCGAGCCTTCGCACCCTCTCGCCGCATTTGACGATGCGGCCCGGGAAGGCGGCTATCTGGTCGAAGGTGGAGGCGTCGAAGAGGGCTTCGGCGAGGTTTGACTGCACTTCGGGTATGAGGCCGAAGGGGTTTTCCTCCTCCAGAAGCTCCCACGCTTCCCTAAGCCGTTCCAAAAGGGCGTTCTCGGAGCCGTCGATGGTGGCGGCCCAGGGGTTTGTGGAGCCGTGGCCCGCGCCGGTGGAATAGCCGCAGAGTATGGCTCGCCTGAGGAAGGCGTGGGCCTTGGCCACGGCGGTTTTGAGCTCGTGGCCGAGGGCCAGGTTGGCCGCTATCGCCGCCGAGAGTGTGCAGCCTGTTCCGTGGGTGTTTTTGGTGTGGATTCGCCTTGAGAGAAATTTTTCCGGCGCTTTGCCTTTTTCCAGGAGGAGGTCTTCGACGGTTTCCCCATCCTCGTGGCCGCCCTTGAGGAGCACCGCGCCCGCGCCGAGGGCCAATATCGCCTCCATGGCGGCGAGCTTGGAGGACTCGCCGGTGATTTTCACGCCGGAAAGGGCTTCCGCCTCGGGGATGTTGGGGGTGACGAGGAGCGCCTTGGGGATTATCAGGTTTTTGAGCGCCTCCACCGCGTCGTCGCGAAGTAGCGGCGCGCCGCCCTTTGCGATCATCACGGGGTCCACCACCAGTTTCGCCACTGGGAACTCTTCCAGCGCCTTTGCAACCGCTTTTATGTGGTCGGCGCTAAAGAGCATGCCGGTTTTTGCGGCGTCGGCCCCTATGTCTGAGAGCACGGCTTTTGCCTGCGCGTAAACGCCCTCGGGCTGGACGGGGAAAATTCCCTCCACGCCAAGGGAGTTTTGCGCGGTTATCGCCGTTATGGCGCTCTGGCCGTGGCAGCCGTGGAGGGCGAAGACCCGAAGGTCGGCCTGTATGCCCGCGCCGCCGCCGGAATCGGAACCGGCGATTGTGAGAACCTTTTTCATCGCTAAAAAACCCTTTTGGCCTCGCCGACAAGGCGAGAGGCCTTTTCTTTGACGTCACCGGAGAAAAATAAAGCCCCAGAGATGGCCGCGCCCGAGGCTCCGGCCCTTTTGGCCGTTGCCATATTACCCTCGTCGAGGCCGCCCAGGGCGTAGACGGGAAGGGGAGCGGATTTGGCTATTTTGGCGAACCCCTCCGGCCCCAGAATTTTTTCGTGGGGCGGCTTTGAGAGGGGAGCGAAGAGCTGGCTTAAAAATACGTAGTCGGCCCCGTCCTCGAAGGCCCCTAAAATCTCTTCGACGAGGTGGCAGGATACGCCTGCCACAACATACTGCGGCGCGCCGCCTCGAAAAGACGCGAGGCGGCCCGAGGGGAAGTGGACACCGCCCGCGCCGACCTCTTCGCGCTCGCTTTCGCTTCCGTGAAGAGAGGTGAAAAGGCGCGGGCAGGCGGCGAGTATCTCTCTGGCCGCTTTAAGAGCCTCTTTTCGGGGGCTTTTTTTCGCCCTCAGCAAAACCCACTCTATCCCTCCTTCGTGCGCTGCCTTTATAAGACCCACGGCTTTGGGGCCGAGAAGGTCGAGGTCGGCCAGCGCAATAAGGGGAGATGGCGGTTTAGCCATCGTTGGTGAAGATTATCTTGTGCTTTAGAAGGTTTATCTCTTCGATTTTGCCGGAGATGGTCATCTCGTCGCCAAGAAGGCCGATGAGCCTGAATCCGCCCGCGACGGGCTCGATGCGGGCGACCTCGCCCAAAATCAGTTCCTCGCTATTGCCTTTTTTGAAGTAAGCCGCTGATTCGCACATGATTTGTTCCTTTTTTGGCGTCCTTTGAGGGCGCGGGGTTGTGAGTAAAGGGATAGGTAGCCCATCAGGGCGCGGCTGTCAAGCGGGGCGTGAGAGCCAGCGAAATTTAGTTTCCTCCACGAAGGCGAAAAGGTCGGGGTAGTCGTGCGCGCCCTCTTCTCCCAAAAGTTCCGAAAGGTGGCCAAGGGCGGTTCCGGCGTACTCCAGAAAACCCTTTTTGCCGAGCTTTCCCCCAAGTTTGCCGAAGGCCCCGAGCGCCTGCATCAGCCTCATCGACCCTATCGGCCTCCACGAGGCGGCCAAATTCTTCCCGTCGGCCCCCATTAGGGAGGCTTTTTCTAAATATAGCGCAAAGAGGCGCTTGCGGGTCTTTAAAGGAAGCCCCGCGTAGGGGTCGAGGATGAGCGCCGCCGCGTCGTAGGCCAGCGGACCCGGGCGAGCCCCCTGAAAGTCGATTATAACCCACTGGCCGTTCTTGAGGTGTATGTTGCGGCTCTGGAAATCGCGGTGGAGAAAATAGCCGCCCTTCGCCTTCGCCCCCTCGTCGGCCATCTTTTCGATGTCGCGAAAGACCCCGTCGCCCGCCTTCATCCCCGTCATGAAACCGGCGAAGGACTCGACGAAGTACTTTCCCTCGGTCTGAACCATGACGGCCTTGTCGTAGGGGCTTTCGGAAAAGCCGGTCGAGAGGGTGAAATCCTCGGCCCCCTCGATCTGCGCCTTCAACAGGAGGTCGATGACGGGCAGGTAAAGGGCCTCGGCGTTTTCATTCCCAGCGCGGCGCAGTTCTCCGAGGAGGTTCTCGTCGCCAAGGTCTTCCATCAGCACCAGCCCGCGCCCCAGATCGCTGCCGTAAACTTGCGGAACCCGCACCCCCTTTCGGGAGAGGTGCGCGTTTATGCGAAGCCACGCGGCGTCCTCCTCGCGGTCGGTGCCGAATAGGAGTATGAAGCTTTCCGAGCCGGAAAAAACCCTGAAATAGCGCCTTGCGGAGCCGTCGCCGCCCAGCGGCTCGATGCGGGCTTGCCCGCCGAAGGGCAAAAGCGCCTCTACTATGTGTTTTTCAGGCTGTGCCGCAGCTTCCATTGTCTTTTCAGGGCCTCTTCGTAGCGCGAGGGGTTTAGTTTTTCGCTTAAGTGGCTGGCGATGAGGTCGGGCGAAACGCGCTCTCCCAGCATGCCGCCGAAAATCAAAAAGTCGCAGCCCGCGTTCACCGCGTTAAGGGAAAGCTCCATGGGGTCGCCCAGCTTCCTCAGCCCGCCCATCTCCATGTCGTCGGAGATTGCCGCGCCCCCGAAACCCATCTCTTCCCTCAGTATTTCTCCGAGCCAGCGGGGCGAGAGGGTGGCGGGTTTTTCGTCGAGGGCGGGGTAGGAGAGGTGGCAAGCCATTACAATGTCGACGCCGCTCTCAATAGCCTTCTGGAAGGGCAAAAGGTCGGTCTTAAGGCGCTCGACGGGGAGGTTTACCGCCCCCGGGCCCATATGGGTGTCCACCGCGCCGGAGCCGTGGCCCGGAAAGTGCTTCGCGCAGGAGATTATGCCGCCAGCCCTCATGCCGCGAAGGAAAGCGGATGAAAAGCGAGCCGCGTCGCGTTCGTTTTCCCCGAAACCCCTGTCGCCTATCACCCCGCTCTCGCCCGGGCGCGGCACGTCGCAGACGGGCGCCAGGTTTACGTCTATTCCAAGCTCCGCCAGCGCCAGCGATTGCGTGCGGGCGAGGCGCTCAACCTCCTCCTCCCCCAGCGCCGCCATTTCGCGGGCCGACGGAAGGCGCGGAACGAAATCCTTTATGCGCTCGACCCTGCCCCCTTCCTGATCGACCATTACAAGGGGCCGCCAGCCGTCGCTTTCGTTCGCGAGGGTTTTCTTTATTTTTTCGCAAAGGCTTTTGACCGCCTGCGCATCGGGGCAGTTCTTGGCAAAAAGAATTATCCCGCCGAGGCCGTGGGTTTTGGCGAAATTTTCAAGCCACGCGGGGACCTCCACGCCGTCGAACCCGAGAACCAGCAGTCGGCCAGCGCGAATAGGGGG
>SRXB01000455.1 GCA_009724975.1 bacterium
ATCCGATACTTCCAAGAGCATTATTTTTGGTGTTTCAACCTTCGTTGTCTTAGGTTTTAACATCAAAAATTATTATGCTTTATTCAACAGATTAAGGCTATTGCGTTACGGATATGCCCTAAATCAGTGGAGGTTTTTCGAGATGCCCTGCTACGTAAATCCAATAACAAGTTCGATTTAGTTGACTTTATTTGTTATGAATAAATCATAATACCATCTATAGCTTCAGCTATTTGCCATCTTATTAGCATCAAAGGGGAGCAAATGGAAAATAGTGAAATAGAAACAAAGTCACGCAGCGAGGGGTCCGAAGAGCCAGAGCTCATAACCCGCAAAGAGTTCGTAAAGCGCTTTGGTATATACGCGGCGACCATTCCAATGGCCGTAGTAACCCTTTTTTCGCCCAATAGCGCAAAAGCCATTGGCTCCGACGGCGGACCATAAAATCATACCAAGCTAGGCTTTGCCTATTTACAGCCTTCTGCGAGTAAATAAATTTCCCATGCATGCAGGCGCTTGGAGGGATTCATGAAATTTCGCAACTGCCTTATTTCTCTGCATATTTGCCTCTTAATGGTTTTTGTGGCTCTTTCTTCCTGGGCCATGAAATCTGGCGAAAAAGTGAACCTTCCTCCCAACGCCAGCCAAAGCTGGCACCAGGAGGCTATAAAGAATATCGCCGAATCCGAGTACCACTGGATGGCGGCGCAGAAGACGCCGATTGAGGGGGTGGCGAAGGCCTTCGGCGCTCCGAACAGGGCGCAGAACCTCCGCGCCTTCGTGGACGGCGAGGCTTTCTACCTCGTCCCCCGCTCAAAGGAGAAGCCGGAGTGGCATTGGGGGCTCAAGCTGTCAGGTTATGGGGAGGGAGATAATTTCACCCCCATAGGCAAGGGTTCCCTCTCGGCCAGCGGCAACCGCATCTCGATAGATCGCGGCGCAATCCAAGAGTGGTACGTGAACGGGAAAAATGGCGTGGAACAGGGCTTCACAATCGAAAAGCCCATTTCAGGAACAAGCGAAACCGTTCTAAAGCTTAATCTTCTGGGCGACGTTTCCCCCAAGTTCGACGAGGCGGGGCAGGAGCTTTCGCTCTACTCCAAATCCAGCGCAAAGGTGCTCGCCTTCGGCTCCTTCAAGGCCTTCGACGCCGACGGAAAAACCCTGCAGGGAAAAATGACTCTGAAAGGGGGCGACCTTATCTACGCCGTTGCGACCAAGAACGCCAAGTACCCCGTAACCATAGACCCCATCGCGACCACTCCGACCTGGACCGCCGAGTCCGATCAGGATAGCGCACAGATGGGCTGTTCGGTGGCGGGAACCGGAGACGTAAACGGCGACGGGTACGCCGACATAATCGTCGGAGCCA
>SRXB01000456.1 GCA_009724975.1 bacterium
CGCTCCACCGTCGGCACCGTTACTGAAATCTACGACTACCTGCGCGTCCTTTACGCCCGCGCCGGAACCCCGCACTGCACCGGATGCGGCAAGGAGATAACTAGCCAGACCGTAACGCAGATGGCCGACCAGGTGCTTGCCCTGCCCGAGGGTACCAAGGTGGAGATTCTCGCGCCGGTGGTGCGGGGGCGAAAGGGCCACTACAAAAAGCTCTTCGAGGAGTTCCGCAAGGCGGGGTTCGCGAGGGTGGAGGTCGATGGCGAGGCGAGGGAGCTTGAAGAGGATATCGAACTGGATAAAAACTTCGCCCACGACATCTCGCTCGTGGTCGACAGGATTTCGGTCAAACCCCAGGCGCGCCAGAGAATAGCCGAGGCCCTTGAGCTGGCGCTGGCGAGGGCGGAAGGGCTTGCGACGGTGGCGGTCAGGGGCGGCGAGCGAAAGCTCTATTCCGAGCGACTTGCCTGCGCCGAGTGCGGTATATCCCTGCCGGAGATAAACCCCCGCTCCTTTTCCTTCAATTCCCCCCACGGCGCCTGCCCCGAGTGCGACGGACTGGGGACAAGGGTGGCGGTCGACCCCGAGCGCGTGGTGCCCGATCCCTCAAAGTCGATAGAGGAGGGCGCGGTTGCCCCGTGGCACAGCCCCACCGGCCTTTATTACCAGCAACTCCTGACGGCGGTGCTGAAGGTTTTCGGCCAGTCTCCCCTGACCCCGTGGGCCGACCTCCCGCCCGAGGCGAAAAAGGCGATACTCTACGGCCATCCTCGCAGGATAGAGTTCGTCTTCAAATCCAAGCGCATGACCCACCGCTCCTTCAAATCCTTCGAGGGGGTGATACCCCGCATGGAGCGCAAGATAAAAGAGTCTTCCGGCGACGACCTCGAAGATCTCCTCCCTTACCTCGAATCGCGCCCCTGCACCTCCTGCAAAGGCTCGCGCCTTCGCCCCGAGAGCCTTTCGGTAAAAATCGCGGGCAGATCCATAAGCGAATTGACCGCTCTGCCGGTCGGTGGGTTTCTGGCTTTTCTCTCCTCGCTCTCCCTGAACCCCAAGCAGGCGGCGATAGCCCAGCGGGTCCTGAAGGAGATTAACGAACGGCTGGGCTTTCTCTCGGACGTCGGGCTGGGCTACCTCACCCTGGACCGCTCCGCCGGAACCCTCTCGGGAGGCGAGAGCCAGCGCATAAGGCTTGCCACGCAGGTGGGGTCGCGCCTTACGGGGGTCCTTTACATCCTCGACGAGCCCACCATCGGCCTCCACCCCCGCGATAATTCAAAACTGCTGGAAACGCTAAAGGGGCTTCGCTCGCTGGGCAACACCGTGATTCTGGTGGAGCACGACGAGGAAACGATTCTCATGGCCGACCAC
>SRXB01000134.1 GCA_009724975.1 bacterium
CAAAAGCGGTAGCCACTCTTAAAAAACAGGTAGCAACTTTAGGAATGGAATTTGTCGGTGAGATGCTGCATCGGCCCGACTTAAACGATGACTCAGACCCAGCTACTTCAATTGGCGACTATGAAGCTATAACTCTCGCTGAGGACTTGGGTATGGTTACATCTACCCAAGCAATTCGCTTAAAGCATGCAATGCAGCTTGTTAGCCATTTTGCGAATCTTGAGCAATTACAAGCTGAAGAAGAGCAGATGCAACAGGAAGAAGCGCTTAGCATTCTAAGAACATGCATAACTAGTATTTTAGGAAAAGCAAGGTATGAATCAGCTTTACAATTTGCCGATTTCAGGAAAACTCTTTCGGAACGCACGCTCAAAGCTGATGATAATGATGTAATTGCACTCCAGAATTCCCCCTATTTTTTTGTTCGAACTACAATAAGCGCTTTGCTAGCGATGGTAAAAAATGCGCAGGGTGCACAGCTTGAGCATGCCGTTGGGAATACTATGGTTTTGGTCCCGATATTTTGGGCACGTTTCCGTGATACTGAAAAATGGCAAGTTGGGCAAGCATATGCAGAGGTAATTGCCTCAGGGAACAGGGTATCTTCTGCCGGATTAAAAAAAGCTTTGATTGACGTTCATGGATTCGATTTTGTGCCTGAATCATTGCGCTCCAATACTTTCACCGAAACAGCAGCTAGGGTTTTGTCTGCCCATTTTTCCTACAATAATTTTTTCAATGAAGAGCCTCCTATGTCAGCATTAGTTAATTTAGGCACTTCTATCCCCATGCCCGCTTTTGCCAAATGCATGGAAGCCACCCTCGCTGTCTGGCTTGGGAATAGATATGGGATTTCGTTTTCGGCCGCCCCATTAGCTGAGCACCTTCTGAAGTCTTTACGAAATACACAATGGGAATATTATTTTAACCACTGCCTACCTAGTGACCGCACAGTTTTAGACAAGCTTTGCTTCGACAGAGGTCCTACTGAAAGATGGAGAAGTTTAGTTTTATCAATTCCAGAACTTGACTTAAGAGATAGGGCAATTTTTGATTTATTTAGAGTTAGCAGAGATGCTACTCAACCCCTGAACAAAATATTTGAAAATGCTACAATACTAAGAAATCGTGTTAACATCCGAAGTTAACACACATTAGCGCAACGCAACTAATTTACTTTTCATACCTTTCGCCCCCTCCCGATATTCTCCTATAAACCCCTTGTGTTCCACTCTATTGAGACGCAAGGGGTTTTTCATGACGGGGATAATCAACCGAAAAGGGACTTACTACTACCGGCAGCGCATACCCGCCGACCTTGTCCACCACTTCGACCATCGACACCTACGCCGAAGCCTCCACACCAGAGACACCCAAGCCGCTAAAGCCCTCGCATTGAACTCCGCCGCTAAGGTTCAACACGTTTTTGCCATGCCGTCCGTGTAGAATGGCGGCAAGCCAGGGGGTGCAGCGTTGGCGGCGCTGGCGGAAATCGCCATTACCGCTTCACTTTTATCTCCGGCATCCGAAAAATAATTTGAAGGGGAAAGGGAATGATGTTGGCGGCGTTAAGTAGCCGAAAAAAGAGGGCGGCTATTTCGCGGTCATGAGTAAGGGCTGAGAATCTTTCAGGTTCTCGGGGCCAAGGTCGGCGTCGGCGTAATTTTCGCCCTCGTCGAGTGGGCCGCCAAGGTTTTTGCGCGCGCGAAGGTAAACGCCGGAGGACGGCGGAAGGATATAGGTCTCGCCCTTGGCGTTGGTGCGCTCGGAGACAAGCATCGGCGGGCCGCTGCGGTCGGCGTTTTGATAGGCAAGAACGTGGTAGCCCTCCAGGGGGGTCTTTCCATCTTTTTGCATCACCCGAACGAGTATGCCCCGGTTGCCGGGCTCCTCTTCAAGCCACGCCAGCCGCTCGGCCATGGGCATTTCAATGGCCACGGTTTCGCCTTCGGCTATTTCAAGAGGGTTGCCCTGGTAAAAATTGAGCTTGTCGCCCATCTCTATCGGGCCGTAGGCCCCGCCCCTTGCACGTTTTCGCGCCAGAAGGTACCAGGTGCCGGGCGGCAGCTCCACCGAGAAGGTTCCCTTGGCCACCGGCTGCAGCACATCCGCAGGGCCCCTGAAAAGGCCGTCCACTTTGCTAAAGGCGTAGAGATAGGCCTTTTCGAGCGGTTCGCCCTTGTAGGTAATCCGCCCCGTTACGCGCGATTCCTTGCCCTTGGTCCTGTTTTCGGGGGGGATGACGGTCATGTAAAGGCCGGTGGTGGTCCAGCGTCCTTCCGTAACGGTAACCGGCGAGCCGGAATAGACGCAGTAAAGGTCTCCCGGGCTTTTTGCGGCGCCGACGGTTTTTTTCTTTATCCCTTCGACGATGTAGCGGCCAGGTTTGAGCTCCACGGAATACTGCCCGTCGGTGCCCGAGCGGGTGGTTGCCACGGGGGAATCGCCGGTAAAAGGGCCGAACCCCCCTGCCCTGAGTTCATAGATGCGAATCTCCACCGTATCGACGGTGACCCCCTCCAGCGAAGCCCTTCCCTTTATGCCCTGCGCCGCAAAAGCCACCTGCGACGACAATAGGATGAAAACAGCCGCCTTCAAAATTTTGCTCACCACACTTCCTCCACGGAAATGTTGATCTTCGAGATGTTGTCGCCGGGCTTCACCTTTATGCCCAGGCCATTTGGCCCGAGGGTATGGCCCGTTTTTTCGCCCGGGGAGGCGGGTCCGCCGATCCGTGACCGCGCGCCGAGGAAAAAGGTTCCGCCTTCGCCTGAAATCGGCAAAACGTATCTTCCGTCCTTGCCGCTCGGCGGGCTGACAAAGGCGGGTTTTCCGGTGAGGCGCGAATCCTTGAAGGCTAATACCCTTATGCCCTCGACCGGTCGGTTCTTCGCGTCCAGAATGAGCCCCTCTATGCGCGTGGCGTCGGAACCCATCTTCGAGGTGATTTCCTTCCATGCGGCCTGGTCGATGAGGGTGGGGGTTATTTCCCCCACGTCAAGGTATCCGCCCTCGGCGATCTCTATCTGGCGCACCGCCACTCTGTCGCTCTTCTCCGGCGGCCCGTAGTCCCTGCTGCTTTTGCGCTGTCGCACCGCCAGCGTATACTTGCCGATGGCCAGATTCATGCGGAAGGAAGCATCGCCCGCGACGTCGACCGCCGCCACGAATCCGGGCCCTATGGGCCTTTCCTGGGTGCCCGGGTAGACGTAAACGGTCGCCCCTTCGGCCTGCGTCCCCTCGGCGAATTTCACGCGGCCCTTAAGTCCGGTCCCCTCGGGGCCGAAGCCCTCGGCGAAGCCGCTGGGATCCGCAAGTTCAATCTTCACGGTGGTCCCCTCGCCGGAAAAAGACTCGACCGGATTGGTGGTCGCCTGCCCAACCAGGCGAACCTCGCGGGAACCCTCCGTTATCGTGGCCTTGGCCCACACCCAGTAGCGGCCCGGCGGCAGCTCAAGGCTGAACGCCCCGTCCTCGCCGCTTGGTATCTCCGCCACGGGCGGGGTAGAGCGATCCTGCTCCGCCTTGGGATAAACCTGGACCATCGCCATCGGTATTCCCTGGCCGTGGCGAAGGACCCTGCCGACTACCTTGCCGGGCGCGGAGTCATTGCGTGAGCAGCCCAAAACCGCGAGCATAAGGGCAAACGCGAGCGTTCCGAACAATAGGCGCATTGTCATCCCCCCGCACCCAAGGGCTTGCGGGAAAAGGTCAGGAGAAAAATTCCGGCGCAAAGGTAAAAGGCGACGCCGATGTCTATGGTCACCAGGTAGCCCAGGTTCATTGCCAGAAGCACCGCGCCAAGCGAGGCCGTAACGCTTGCGAAACCGTTGACCGACCATATCCAGGGAAGAAGCTCGCCGGAATCGCGTCCAAGCGCCGAAATTCCGGCGGGGAAAGGAATCCCCATGAGAAAGGCAAGGGGAAGGACGACAGCCAGAGCCGCCGCGACGCGCAAGGGTAAAGAAAACTGCATGACCGGGGCCAGAAGCGCAGGTGTAAAGTGCGCCTGAGCCGCGCCAAGCACCGCTATGGCGCAAAGCACCACGGCAAGAGAACGGCGGTTCGGGGCCAGCCGCTCCGAGGCGAGGCTCCCCGCGCCGCTACCAACCAAAAACGCCAGAAGAGTCACGCTGACCGCATATACCGGATGCCCCAGCACGAGCAAAAGTCGCTTCATCGTCCCGATTTCCAGCACCATATAGCCGAAGCCCACGCTGAAAAAGTATGCCAGCGCGCCACCGTTGCTTTTAAGCGCGGAGCGCGAAATCCCCTTGCGAAAAAAGGTCGGTGTTATGAGCGCAAGGGCCGATAGGCCAAGAAGGATTAGAAACGAGAGGCGCAGGACCTCGGTGCCGCGGTCGTCGAACCCAGCGTGGCCGGGCGCGCCGCCGGAGATGAAATCCGAAGGGCGAACCGTGTAATAGAAAAACGGTCGGTCGTCGGTGGGCGGCGAAACGTCAAACGGTATCTCTGCCAGAGCGGCGGAGAAATCCCCTTCGTCTATGAGCCTTGTGAGCTGATTTGTCGTGCCGTCCGGCGAGGGGTAGAGGTACTCGAAACCGTAGCGGTCGAGCATCTCACCAAGACGCCTGTCGTCCTCGGCGCTAAAGGGGCTTTTGCAGACCATCACGTTGACCAGCCCGCGATCCGAAACGACCCTTATGTGCCTTCCCGGGTCCTTGACGCCCTTGCGGTTCAGAACCTCGCGGGCAAGGCCGGTCAGGCGCAGAGCCCTTTGCTCGTAAGCGAAACGCGTGATGGAGAGTATTCCGTCCGCGCTGAGCCTCTCCCAGTAGTCCTCAAAGGCGTCAGCCGTGTGCAGGAGATCTTCCGAAAGGGTAAAAGCACCGGCGGAAGGCGGCAAGCGCCCGAAAACGGCTGAAGCGCCGATGACGTCGTAGATACCGCGATCCTGTTTGGCGAAACGCCGCGCATCGGCGACCGTCAGCTTAACTCGCGGCTGGCTGTAAGGCTTGCCGCTGAACGCGCCGAAGGTTTCCTCCGCCATCTCGATCACGAGAGGATTTATCTCGACCGCGCTGACGGTTACCTCCGGAAAGGAGAGGGCGATCCACACATCCTTGCCGCCGCCGGGCCCGAAAAGAAGGGCGCTGGCCCTGGGGCGTATGTGATAGGGCGCGGAAACCAGATTGGCCCGGAAATACTCTGGGTTGGCGAGCGATTGCGCGCCGTCGTAAAGATTTGTGTACCCCGAGTCGTCAACCACCAGGCCGATCTGGCGCGGCTGCTCGCCTTTGTAGCGTACCGACTGTCCGTAGGGGCGCAACACGTCGTCGGGGGGAAGCGAATACGCCGCCACGCGGCTCATCGCATTCCAGCGCACGGCCAAAAGATCGGGCTCGTAGCGTCCGCGCGCAAAAGGTATCTCGGCAACCTGCGTCACGGAGGTCCACACCGCCAACAACAAGAAAACAGCTATCGAAGCCAGCGCCAAACGACGCCGGAAGAGGGAATCGGCCCACCAGACAGCCGAGACGGCCCCAAGCGCCGCCGCAACGCCAAGCGCCGAGGGAGCCGGCACATAGGAGAGCAAAAGCGGAAAAACGGCGCAGCCGAGCGCGGAACCGAGAAAAGTGGCGGCGTAATGAGACTTAAGCCTGGGAGCCCGCTCGCGCAAAACCCCCGTGGTCACCGCGCCCGCAAAGAAAAACGGCCACCCCACGATAATCGAAAGTCCAAGAAGTCGTATGGCCAGTGCGAAATCAAGACTGGTGGTTTCGGCGCGCTCGAAGGGTTTGTAAAAGGGCTGGTGAAAGGGGGCGAGAGTCGCCTTTGCGAAATCGGGCCAGCTATGCAGGACTATAAGCGATGCGAGCACCCCGACCACGCCAAGCGAAAAGGCCATCACGAAACCGGCGCGCCGCCGCGGCTCTCCGAGGCTGGGCCAAAGACCCACCGCCAGCCCACCTGCGCCAAGCCCCAAAAGGGCCAGCCCGATGGCAAGACTGGCGAAATGGTACCACATGAGCACCGAGAAGATGCGCATCAGCACCAGTTCATAGATGAGCGTCCCGGCGCTTAAAAGAGCCAGGGCC
>SRXB01000457.1 GCA_009724975.1 bacterium
TTTCGAGCGCGACCTGGGGGGAAGGGAAAGGGTCGCCGTCGCCGGATCAGCCTCTTAGCCGCCCCGTGCCGCTGTGGCCTTCTCCCTTGCTCCGTAGGCCACGCAAAAGAGTGAAGCCGCCGCGGTTATCGCGGCCAGCCCCAAAAAGACAGGCGAAAAAGTCCCGGCAGCCTCCGCCGCCCGTCCGGCTATCGCGGGACCCGCTATCTGCCCCACCGCGAGGCAGAAGGTGGTGATTGAAAAGGCCCTTGCCGCCTGCTCTAGGGGGAAATTGTCGGCCACCGCCGCAGAGATGATGGTGGGCGAGGCCCACGCCGCGAGGCCGTAGAGCGCTATGGAGGCGAAGACCGCACCCTCACCCTTTCCAGCTCCCGCCATCAGGTAAGATATGGTTTGTAGGCCGAAAAGGGCCGCCATTCCATACATCCTGCCCGCCCTGTCGGAAAAGCCCCCGAGAAGTGGCCCCGAAGCGAAGCCGAAGATTCCCACCCAGGCCCAAAGTTTTCCCGCGCTCGCCTCGGCAAGGCCGTGTTCCTTTACGAGGCTCGTCACGAAGAAGGTGACGTAAACCACGTGGGTGAGGCCGAAGATGAAGTATAGCGAGCCGAGCCGCAAAAGGGTGTTTTTTTGCCTCTCGCGGCATTCTGCGCTTTTTATCTTCGCCTCGGCGCAGGAATGGCTCGCCCCAGTTTCCCCCAGGGGCTCAAGCCCCTTGTCGGAGGGGTGTTCCCGAAGAAAGATTCCCACCACGCCTGAGACGAGGAAGACAACGGCGGCCATAGTACCCCAGGCCGCCCTCCAGCCGCTCTCTCCAAAGGTCCCGTTCATCAGCGGGACGAAAAAACCAGCGAAAACTATGGCAAGGCTGTTACCCGCAAGCATGAAGCCGGTGGCCTTGCCCCGCATGGAGCTTTTGAACCACCTTCCGATAACCACCATCGCGGGGATATTTGCTATGCCGCTGCCTATGCCGGTTAGGGTGTAGGAGATTATAAGCTGTATAAAGCCTTGGGAGAGCGAGGCGCTTACAAGGGAGAGGGAGATGAGCAAAAGGCCGCCCGCCGTGGCTTTCCTGCCGCCGAAACGCGCCAGGACGAAGGGGGCGAGGGCGACTCCGGTGAGATAGCCGCAGAAGTTGCCGGTCCCCACGTAGCCCATAAGAGCGTAGCCCAGGCCGAGGTTTTTGCCCATGGAGGGGAGGATCATCCCGTAGGAGAGCCGCCCGATCCCAATGCACGAGAATATTGTGAGGAAGCCGACTAGAACCGTCACCCAGGCGTAGTGGAGTTTTTTTATTCCCATCAACTCACTGACCCTGGCGGGAGAGCATCGTCTTCAGAGATTCGAGGAGCTTGGGGTTGACCCC
>SRXB01000135.1 GCA_009724975.1 bacterium
AATTTCCCCTCCTTACGCGGGAGCGCAACCTTGAAAATAACGGTCATTGGAAGCGGCGGCTGCAAACCGGACCCCGCAAGGGGAGGCCCCTGCCTCCTGGTGGAGGCAGGTGGGTTTAAAATCCTCGTGGATATCGGCCTCGGCGCCCTTGGCGGCATTCTCCGGGCAGGGGTTGAGCCCGCTCAAATCGACGCGATACTTCTCACCCACCATCACCCCGACCATTGCTGCGAACTGATTTCATTCCTCTTCTCCGCGAATTACGCGCCGCCGGTGCGCGAAAGGCCCCTTCTGCTGCTTGGCGGGCCTGGTTTGGTTTTCTTCGTGGAAAAACTAAAAATCCCTTTCGGCCACTGGCTGGACGCCAAAAACTACCAAAGTAGCCTTGTTGAACTGCCCGAGGGCGAGAGCGAGTATCTCGGGGCGCTAAAAATCTCCTCTGGCCCCGCCCGACACATCCCTTCCAGCGTCTCCTTCAGGATATGGGAGGGCGAAAAATCGCTTGCGATAACCGGCGACACCGGCCCCTGCCCGGAACTTGCGCGGTTCGCCGCGAAAGCGGACCTTCTCGTGGCCGAGGCTTCGCTCGCCGACAACCAGAGTTCGGAGGGCCACCTGACGGAAGCGGAAGCGGCGGGACTGGCAAAGGAGGCCGGCGCGAAAAGGCTTTTGCTCACCCATTTGACGACGACCGGCAAACCTTTCGGGGACGAAGCGCGGGTGATATTCGGGCCAGCCACCCAGGCGGCCTTTGACGGCTTTATCGTCGAACTTTGAAGCGCGCCCGGATTTTGGGCAAAAAAAGGCCCCCTGGGGTTAGGGGGCTGGGGAAGAGGTCTCGCATTGCGAGCCCTGGCAAAGAATTTGGTTGCTTGTTCAACGGGTTTCCTGCCGCCCGTCTCGCTTTATAAATAAAGCAATAGGCGTGCCAACTTTAAAAAGCCCAATTTTAGCGGATTTTTTGAGGCGCGGCTTGCGCGAGTGGGTGAAATGCCCCAGCGAGTCGGCGCATTTTGGTTATTTGACCTATGGCGGAAGGGGCTTTTGCCTCTCTCGGGTCAAGACAATCAGCGTGTCGGACTCTCCCTCCCCCTCGCCGAAACACTCGTTGCAGGAATCGGCCAATTCAAAATCGGCAATGGGAAGAGCTACCGCTTCGAAACCCAGCTTCTCGTAATCAAGGCATATCTCTTTGGCACGCTTTGGGGAAGCGGTATTCCTGACGCGCCAGCCGAGGGCTTCAAAATCAGCCGGTTTCCTTCTCTTCACGCCGAAGCCCGCTCTTTAAGATAAAAATCGCGCGCGAAGAGGGCCGCCCCAAGGGCGCCGGCTATCTGCGCGTCGTGCGGCAGCGCCGCCGACTCCACACCCACCAGCTTCTCTATCCTCTTCACCACGCCCTGGTTTTTCGAGATTCCTCCGGTGATGACGAACCGCTCCTCCACCCCCATCCTGCGAAGCATCATCGAAACCCGCTCGGCCATTGCGCGAAGATAGGAGGCGATGACCATGTTTTTGCTCCACCCCTCCTTCAGCCGCGCCATCGCCTCGCTACGGGCGAAAACCACGCAGATGTCGGAGACCGCCGGGGGCTCTTCGTCAATCTCGAAAGAGAGCGCCCCCATCTCCATTATCGAAACTCCGAGGAGGTCTGCTATGACCTCTATCCCTCGGCCCGTTCCAGCGGCGCACTTGTCGTTCATCAAAAAATCGGTCACTCGGCCAGCGGCGTCGATTTTGATTACCTTCAGGTCCTGCCCGCCCATATCCAATATCGTCCGCACCGAGGGTCCGCCCATATAGTGGGCTCCCTTGCCATGGCAGGCAATCTCGGTAACGGTCTTGTGGGGGAAGGGAAGGTTGACGCGCCCATAGCCGGTGCCGACGATTAGGTGAAGCGACTGGAGAGAGAGCCCGGCGACCTTCAGCGCGCCGTCAAGGGCCGCTTTTGCCGAAAGGGGGGAGCTGCTGCCGGTGCGGATCGTCGAGGAAGCGAAAAGTTTCCCGTCAAGGCAGATGACCGCCTCGGAACTTACGCTCCCCACGTCTATTCCGGCGCTTATTACTTTAGCCCGCGAGGGATTTTGCCCGGGGTCGACCCAACTGCCCTCGCTCCAGCGCCAATATTCCTCTTTTCTATCCATTCAAGAGCCTTTTTGGGCTTTTCTCAAAGCCGCCAACGCCGCGCCAAGGGCGCCGGTTGAAGCTGGCTCATCAGGGACGATAAGCCGAGCGCCGCCAAGATGCCTGAAAACAGCTTCGCGCATAGCCGGACTTTGCGCCGCGCCGCCAAAAAAGGCCGCTTCGCCGAAGTCACCCAGTTTCTTGAGCAGCCCCGAGGCTTTTTGGGCGATCATATCGTGTATCGCCCAGGCGATATCCTCCCTCGGTATGTTCTGGTGTATCAGCCCCACAACCTCCGACTCGGCGAAGACCGCGCACCGCGAGTTGAGCCGAAGTTCGCCGCTTCCCCCAAGACCCGCCGCGCCGAATTCGCCGATTGTCATCGAAAGGGCACGCGCCATCGCCTCCATGAAAGCTCCCGAGCCGGAGGCGCACTTGTCGTTGACCAGAATATCCAGCGCCCTCCCCGCGCCGTCGGTCAATACCGCCCTAATCTCCTCGGCCCCCACCTCCAAGGCGACCCTGACGCCGGGGTAAAGATGAGCCAGTGCGAGCGCCGCCGCGGAACCGTCGGTCAATTTGAGCGCTGGGAGAGGGAACGCCCCCCTGCCGACTCCGGTGACCGCCACCGCGGCCTCCCCTACGCGAAAGCCGAGCGCCGAAAGTTCTTTTTCCAGGGCAAAGGCGGCCTGAGCGGCGCCATCTCCCGCCCCGAAAACACTCAGAAGCTCCCCATCGGGTGAAAGGACCACCCCCTTGGCCGTCCTGCTCCCGATATCCAGCCCCGCGAAAATTTTTTTCTCACTCAAGGCCCATCTCCGAAAGTTCCTCCTCGGAAAAACCGAAATGATGGCCTATTTCGTGGATAATTGTATCCCTCACGGCCTTCTTCACGCTCTCTCCGGTTTCGGAGCAGTGGTATTCAATGGCGCGTTTATATAGTAAGATTTCGTCCGGGAAAACCACGGTGTCGGAAAAACTCCTGTCAAGGAGGGACTGCCCCTGGTAAAGCCCCAAAAGCTCAAGGTCGTCCTCAAGCCCCATCTCCTCCATGATATCTTCGTCTGGGGCGTCCTGGACGATTACCGCGACGTTCAAAAGGCGTTCGGCTATCGAATCCGGAAGAGAATCCATCGCTTCGGCGACCATGCGCCGGAATTCTTTGTCATTCATGCGCTTCGAGGATAAAATCAATTGCGTCTCTGGTCAATGAGAGGGTTAAAAGGAGATTGGGAAATGAAGAGGCCTTCCTTTGTTTTTGCGCTAGCGGCGCTTTTATTGTCGGCATGCGCCACCACCGGCCCCCTGACCTTGGCGCCCGCCCGCACCGGCGCGGCGGTGGTGAACGGCGGAGCCGCCGGAAGGTGGTTCATGTGGGTTGACGATATCGCCGACCTTCGCGGCGCGCCGACCCCTGCGTGGTTCGGGGATCTGGATCAGCGCTTCAAAGCGGAAAACGCGCCAGCGTACCTGACGCCGGAGCCCGCGGCCTACATCAAGGAAAACCTGAAAAGAATGCTTCTGGACGCGGGGCTTGAGGCCTCTTCAAGGGAGGCGGCCAAAATAATCCTCAAAATCGAGCTCATAAAATTCAACGCCACCCGCGACTCCACGGGGCTGGCCGACGAGCTTACCGTTTCGGTCGATTACAAGGCCACCTTCCAGAAGCCCTCCGGAGAGATCATAGGAACCAGCCGCGTGCCAGGCGTTAGGACCCTCAAAACCGCGGCGGGCAACGCCGCCGACCTTGAGGAGATGACCCGCGACGTGGTAAAGGCCAGCCTGGAGGCTCTCTCCTCCTCGGACACCTTCAAAGGCGCGCTTTCGGCTGGCGGCCAGTAGGAGAGGGAGATGCAATACGACGCGATAATAATCGGCGCGGGTCCGGCGGGGCTCACCGCAGGCCTTTACCTTGCGCGGGCCAGCAAAAAAGTCCTGTGCCTGGAGCAGGGGCGCACCGGCGGCCAGATAGCCACCACCAACCACCTTGAAAACTACCCGGGCTTCCCCGAGGGGATATCGGGCCCGGAGCTGATGGACGCTTTTGAGCGGCAGGCCAAGAATTTCGGCCTTGAGATGATGAACGGGCGGGTCGACGGCTTTCGGGACGGCGGCGAGTTCAAGGAAGTTTCAATCTCGGGCTTTCCCTTTACGGCCAAGGTGGTTATCGTCGCGACGGGCCTCGTCCAAAAGCTGGGGGTTCCGGGCGAAGAGGAGTTCCTCGGAAGGGGGGTCTCCTACTGCGCCACCTGCGACGGCGCGCTTTACCGCGAAAGACCGGTGGCGGTCACGGGCACCTCGGATTGGGCGGTCGAGGAGGCGCTCTTTCTCACCCGCTTCGCCTCAAGGGTTTACGTTGTCACTCAACTTGTATCCTTCAACCCCGAGGACGAAGAAGGCAAGTCCCTGCTGGCGAAGGAAAACGTGGAGCTGGTGACGGCGGCCACGCCTTTGGAAATCCTTGGCGACATGCGCGGGGTCAACAGCCTGGTTATAAAAACCCCTGAGGGGGACAAAACCCTTTTCGTCGACGGAGTATTCATCTTCTCGGGCAAAAAAAGGCCCGGAACGGAATTTCTTGCGGGGCTTGTCAATCTTGATGCGGCTGGCTACGTGGTAACCGACGAAAACTGCGAGACATCGCTCCGGGGGGTTTACGCCATAGGCGACGTGAGGCGGCCCAAGTTCAGGCAGGTAGCCACAGCTGTCGGCGACGGGGCGATAGCGGGAATGGATTGTCTGCGCCACCTGAGGGCCAAAGCTCAGTGAGGCTGGCGGTCCTCTCGGACATCCACTCTAATCTGCCCGCCCTCCAAAGCGTCCTTATCGACATGGAAAAGCGCGGGGTGGATGGGGCCATACACCTTGGCGACCTCGTCGGATACGGCCCAAGGCCGAACGAGGTAGTTCAGACCTTGAAAAAGGCCGGGGTGGACGGAGTCATCGGCAATTACGACCTCGCGGTGTTGCACAATGACGCCGAGGAGGGGCTTAAAACCTATCTGAAGCCCGGGATATCGGAAAACAACCGCCAGACTTACCTTTGGACACGCGAAAGAATCTCTCCCGAAACGGCTGAACTTCTTGCTCAAAACCCCGCGGGCCTCTACGTCGAGGAGGGGGGGGTGACCTTCCTATTCACCCACGGCAGCCCCGAAAAGCCCAACGAATACCTCTACCCCGACACCCCCCGAGAGCGCCTTTCGGCTCTTTTGGGAAAATCGGGCGCAGATATTCTGGTGGTTGGCCATACGCATTTGCCGATGGCCGTGGAAGTCGGGGAGAAGGTTGTTCTCAACCCGGGAAGCGTCGGAAAGCCGAAGGACGGGGACCCCAGGGCGTCTTACATGATAATCGACACGGATAACGGTTTTAGGGCCGAGCACATTCGCGTAACATTTGATGTTGAATCGGTGGCGAAGGATTGTGTATTATCCGGCCTTCCGCTTTTACAGGCGAAAAGTTATTTCCCCGACATCGGGCAGTAACATCGGGACGTGGCGCAGTCTGGTAGCGCGTCTGCTTCGGGAGCAGAAGGTCGCTGGTTCGAATCCAGTCGTCCCGACCAATTAAAAAAGAGCCCCGCTGGCATGAAACGGCCTGCTGGGCTTTTCAGTTGGCGGGATTTCAATCCCTCCTCACCCCCCTCTTCTTTTTCCGCCAGCTTATCCCAAGCTCCTTCCAAAGGGTTATTGCCCGCCCCCAGCTCCCTTCAATCGGCAGATTGGAGCCGCAATAAAGCCCCTTTTTCGCCCATAATTTCGTCTCGTCGGCGAAACGCAGAAAAAAGAGCACTGAGGAAACCACCTGGAATTGAACGGCGTTGACTCCGAAGCGCATGTTCGCTTCGCGGTGGGAACTTCTCCATGAGCGCGCTTCCTCCCTGCCGCTTCGTCGCGACCTGACC
>SRXB01000136.1 GCA_009724975.1 bacterium
GCAAAGGGCATGGCGGCATCGCCTGTGTTCAGGTAGACGAGGTCCGCCTCGCGGTTGTTCACCTCCACAAGGTCGGCCCTGCCGTCGGCGTTGAGGTCGCCAAGCGCCAGCGCCAGGGTGTTTCTCGCGCCGGAGCCGAAGGGAATCGCGGCGTAATTGACAATGTCGCCGGTGGGCGGTGTGCCGGTGGTGGTGGCGGTGTTCCTGTAAAAGGTATTGGAGAGGCCGCCGGTGAAAAGGTCCACGAGGCCGTCGGCGTCGGCGTCGAAAACCAGCGCCGAGTAGAGGGCTGTGCCGGACGCCCCGATTATGCCGGAGTAATTGAACTGCCCGCGATTAGTGTTCAGGTAGAGAGCTGCCCCAGCTCCCGTGGCGTCCACGGCGATGAGGTCCATGTCGCCGTCCTTGTCCACGTCGCCAGCGGCAAGCCCCGCGTCATATCTTGAGGCCTCGTCGATGGCGTTGCCGGACGAGAAGGAGGAACCGCCGTTGTTGAAAAATATCTGAGTAAGGCCGTAGGCCGCGCCGAAAGCCGCGTCGGGGTAGCCGTCGCCGTTGAAGTCCGACAAAACCACCGAAGGCCTCGCCGTCCCCGCCGGTGCGATTTCGATAGGAGCCTGGAAAGTTCCATCGCCGTTGCCCAGGTAAAGATTTGCCGCCAAAACCTGGTTTGCGGTGACGATGTCGGGGTTGCCGTCGAGATTCACATCGCCGACGGCCACGCGCTGGACGCCGCCATCGGAGGTGACCGGAAGCGCGGGGGATTTGAAGGGGAGCGAGGTGCCGTCGTTGATGAAAAGAATCACCCCGCCGGTGTTGTAGGTGTCGTCGTTCTCCGCCAATACGAGGTCAGCCTTGCCGTCCTTGTTGAAATCGCCTATCGCGGTGTCTTTTCCGTAAAATGTAAGGCCCGTTATGCTTGAGACTGAAAAAGCGGTCCCCAGGCCGGTGTTGGTGTAGAGCCTGAGCGGCCCGTTATAGTTGGCGACGACAATATCCATGTCGCCGTCGCCGTCGAAATCGCCGGTGGAGATCGCCTGGCTGTTATAAGCCGAGTCGGTGACCTCACTGGCAATAAAAGAACCGCTTGTGGCGTTGTAATAATGAATCTCCGGCATCCCCGCTTGATTCGCTATCGCGACGTCGAGGTTTCCGTCACCGTCGAAGTCGGCGGTGGCGGCGTCGCGCCCGAAAGGAGTTCCGACGCTGGTAAGGTTTACCGCCGTTGCGCCCACGAAGGGCGAATAATGGCGCGAGGCCCTCGGCAGGGTTATCCGCTGCCCAGTGGCGTTGATGAAAGCCGTCGAGACGCCGAAGGTGGTCAGGTTGGCCGCCGTCGGCGTCCAGATGGCGGTGTCGCCCAGGGAGGCCGAGGGCGAGACTGCCCCCAAAAACGCCCCGAGAGCCAGCAAAACAGGGAATAAACCTTTTGTTTTAACGCTCATCTCTTAACCCCTTGTCTGCCATTTGCTTAAAACTCATGAAAAAGAGCGAACTATGACATTTTGTCAGATTTTAAAACATCGCGGGAAAAACCGCTAGGACCTTCGAGACGAAAAAGAGCGGGCCGAAAATTTGGGGATATTATTATCCTTGGGGGCGGATAGCGGAGTGTGGCTATGAAAATACACCGCGCCACGCCGCAGGAGGCGCTTTCGGGGCTCGGGGCTTCGAGAGGCGGGCTCTCCGGCGTCGAGGCGCTTCGCCGCAAGGTCGAATTCGGGGAAAATAAAATCCCAAGGGTCGAGGGAGAGGCGGCATGGCGAATGCTAACACGCCAGTTCACCCACTTCCTCGCCCTCCTTTTGTGGCTGGGGGCGGCCCTTGCCTTCGCCGCCGAAGCGCTCTCCCCGGGTGAGGGCATGCTCTCGCTTGGTTTCGCCATTCTGGGGGTTATAGCGGTAAACGGCCTCTTCTCCTTCTGGCAGGAATATCGTGCCGAAAAAGCCCTGAAAGCCCTTGAAAAACTCCTTCCCCAGCGGGCCGCCGCCCTTCGGGACGGGGCTGTTTCGCTCATAGAGGCAAGCGAGGTAGTCCCTGGCGACATTCTCGTTGTGGGCGAGGGAGACAGCGTCCCGGCAGATTGCCGGATAATCGAGGCGGAAGGGCTTTTGGCCAACCTCGCCACCCTTACCGGAGAATCGCGCCCGCGCGCCCTTGCCGCCGAGCAAAGCGCCGAGGAAGAGCTTTTGCACTCCGACAACATACTCTTCGCCGGAACCACAATCCTCGCGGGCCGTGGCATAGCTGTGGTTTTCGCCACCGGCCACTCCACCGAGTTCAGCAAAATCGCTCACCTCACCCAATCTGCCCCCAAATCGCCCTCCCCCCTGCAAAAAGAGATAGCGCTCACCAGCAAAAGGGTCGGGCTCTGGGCGCTGACGCTCGGCCTCGTTTTTTTCTCGGCGGGCCAGCTCTCGGGGCTCTCCTTCTGGGCCAACTTCACCTTCGCCATCGGCCTCATCGTCGCCTTCGTCCCCGAGGGGCTCCTTCCCACCGTCACCCTCTCGCTGGCGCTGGCCTGCCGCCGGATGGCGGCCAGGAACGCCCTCGTCCGCCACATGCCTGCGGTGGAGGCGCTTGGCTGCGCCACGGTCATCTGCACCGACAAGACAGGAACCCTCACCCAGAACCGCATGGAGGTAAAGGTCGCGGTGGCCGGAGACGAGCTCTCTTCGCCTGAAAAGATGGACAGGGCCTCGGCAGAGGTAAAACTTCTGCTCGCGGCGGCGGGGGCCTGCAACGACCTTAAGGAAGGGGCGGGCGGCGCACTCCTCGGGGACCCCATGGAGGTAGCCCTCGTCAACCTCGCGGGCGGCCTTCCCCGCTTCAAAAGGCTGGGCTCCATCCCCTTCGAAGCCAAGCGCAGGCGCATGAGCGTGGCCTGCGAGACGCCCGACGGGGTTTACCTTTTCGCCAAGGGCGCGCCGGAGGCTATTTTGCCCCTGTGCGCGGCAAAAATAAGCGGCGGTGTGGAAAAACCCCTCGACGAGGCGGGAAAAAAGCGCATTTCGGAGCAAAATTCCGAAATAGCGCAAAAAGGGCTTCGGGTCATAGCCTTCGCGGTGAAGAAAATGGAGGCTTCAACTCCCCGCGAAAGCTGGGAAAGCGGGCTTTCGTTCGTCGGCCTTGCCGGCCTTGAGGACCCGCCGAGGACTGAGGTTCCTGCGGCGGTTGAAAAATGCAGGGCGGCTGGGATACGGGTGATAATGGTCACCGGCGACCAGCCCCTGACCGCGCTGGCCATCGCAAGGCAGGTCGGTATAGTCCACTCACCCTCTCCGGTGGTCGTTACCGGAGAGGGCCTGCGCAGGATGAGCGGCGCGGAGCTCCAGCTCTCCCTCGACGCGCCGGAAATCATCTTCGCCCGCCTCACCGCCGACCAGAAACTCCGCATAGTCTCGGCCCTGAAAAAGAAAAAAGAGATAGTCGCGGTCACCGGCGACGGGGTCAACGACGCACCCGCCCTCAAATATGCCGATGTCGGGATAGCGATGGGAATCAGCGGGACCGAGGTGGCGCGCGAATCGGCGGACGTGGTCCTGCTGGACGACAATTTCGCCTCCATCGTCGCCGCCGTGGAGGAGGGGCGCGCAGTCTTCGGCAACATCAGAAAATTCCTGCGCTACATACTCACCTCCAACGTCCCCGAGGCAATCTCCTTTCTCGCCTTCACCGTCTTCGGCGTTCCCCTCCCCCTTACAATAATTCAGATACTCGCCATAGACCTCGGGACCAACCTTTTGCCCGCCCTCGCCCTCGGTGCGGAGCGCGGCGCGCCCGATGTGATGGAGAAGCCCCCCAGGCCGCGAGGAGAAAGGCTGCTGAGGCCGGAACTGATGGCCCACGCCTACTTCTTTCTCGGTCCAATGGAGGCATTCGCCGCTCTATGGGCCTTCTTTTACGTCCTCCACGCGGGGGGCTGGAGCTACGGGGAAACCTTGAGCCCCGCCTCGCCCCTTTACCTTTCCGCGACCACCGCCACCCTCGCCGCCACCGTCATGACCCAGGTGGCCAACCTCTACCTATGCCGCGCCGGTAGCCGCCCGCTTTATGCGTCCAAGTTCGCCGCCAACCCCCTTGTCAACCTTGGGGCTCTCTCGGAGATTGTGATTATCCTCGCCCTCGTCTATACCCCGCTCGGCTGGCTCATCTTCAGGACCGCGCCCTTCGGATGGCGGGTCTGGGCGGTGATAATACCCTTTATGGCGGCAATGATTTTTCTGGAAGAGGCAAGAAAATTAGTGTTTGGCTCGATCAAAAGAAGTAAACTACTTTAAACTTCAGGTTGACTGCCCCCTCGCGCCGCTGGCATCATCTGAAAAACCAGGCACATGGAAAAAGGCGGCCAAATGAAAAAATTCATCGAAAAAATCGAAGAGAAGATAACCGGCGGCGGGGAGATCACCCGCGAGGAGGCCCTTGGGCTGATAAATCTGTCCGGCGCCGACATTTACGAGCTTTTCCCCTCCGCCAACCGCCTCGCCCGCCATTTCAAGGGGTGGGAGGCGGAACTTTGCGGAATAATAAACGCCAAGAGCGGCAAATGCCCCGAGAACTGCGCCTTTTGCGCCCAGTCCGGCCACCACCGCGCCAACGCCCCCGTCTATTCCCTCTTGAGCGAGGGTGATTTGGTGCGCGGCGCGCAGCTTTCGCAGGAGGACGGAGCCGACCACTTCGGCATCGTCACAAGCGGAACCAGGGTGAACGAAGGCGAACTTGCCAAAATCGCGCTGGCGGTTTCGCGCATAAGGGCCGAGGGGAAGATAATCCCCTGCGCGAGCCTTGGCATTCTGGGTGAAAGTGAGCTTTTGGCGCTTAAAGAGGCGGGCCTTGGCCGCTATCACCACAACCTTGAGACGGCGCGAAGCTTTTTTCCGAAGATTTGCACCACCCACGATTACGAGGAAGACGTTAATACGGTCCGCGCCGCCAAAAAGGTCGGCCTAGAGGTCTGCTCGGGCGGGATTTTCGGCATAGGCGAGTCGGCGGCCCAGCGGGTGGAGATGGCTTTCACTCTAAAAGAGCTTGAAGTGGACAGTGTGCCGATAAACTTCCTGGTTCCGGTGGCGGGAACCCCCCTTGAGGGAACGGCTCCCCTCCGCCCGCTGGAATCCCTGAAAATAATCGCCGTTTACCGCTTCATATTGCCCCGCGCCACGATAAAGGTCTGCGCGGGAAGGGAGCGAAACCTCGGCGACATGTCATCGTGGATATTCTATGCCGGCGCGAACGCGATGATGGTGGGAAATTTCCTCACCTCGGCTGGGCGCGACGTCGCTTCGGACCTTAAAATGACGGAGGCCCTGGGTTTTTCCAGGGCCTCCGGCCGCACATGAAGGGCGAATTCCCCCTTTAGCCTCCGGCGGAGGCCTTCAGGGCCTGGTCGATGTCGGCTATTATGTCTTCCACGTCCTCTATCCCTATCGAGAGGCGTATGAAATCCGCCGTAACCCCGGTCTTTTCCTGCTCGGCGCGGGTCAACTGCTGGTGGGTCGTGGAGGCCGGGTGTATGACGAGGCTCTTGGCGTCGCCGATATTGGCGAGGTGCGATAGGAGCTTTACGTTGTTTATGAACCCCTTTCCCGCCTCAAGGCCGCCCTTTATACCGAACCCCACTATCGCGCCGTACCCTTTTTTCAGGTATTTACCGGCTATTTCGTGGCCCGCGAAGGTTTCTAGCCCCGGGTAGTTGACCCAGCTCACCGCCGGGTGGCTTTGGAGGAATTTCGCCACCTTTAAGGCGTTGGCCGAGTGGCGCTCCTGCCGAAGGTGCAGCGTCTCAAGGCCCTGAAGTAGCTGGAAGGCGTTGAAGGGAGAGAGCGCGGGGCCGATGTCGCGCAGCCAGACCACCCGCGCCCTGATTATGAAGGCGACGTTGCCGAGGCCCGGGAAATCGCCGAAGACCTCCCAGAATTTAAGGCCGTGGTAGCTTGCGTCGGGCTCGGTATATTCCGGGAAGTTCCCGTTGCCCCAGTTGAACTTGCCCGAATCGACTATCACTCCACCCACCGAGGT
>SRXB01000137.1 GCA_009724975.1 bacterium
AACAACATCCTTGCGAAGATGAGCGAGTTCTCAATCTCCTCCTTCAAGGGAGCGATTTTTCGACAGAAAATGGGCTCGCAGGGGCGTGTTTGGCGCTACCTTTCCACGAGGAAAGGTAGCAAAGAAGGAAATCACCAAATAAAAACCACGCCGAAGGCTCGCGTTCCGCTCGTGGCTCGCCGGATTAAAATCCGGCTCGAAGGTAAGCGCCTGATACCTTTTAGCGAGCGTTTTTGAGCGAAGCGAAAAATCGTGGTTGAGGGGCCATGCGTTTTGGCTACTTTTCCGCGCTGAAAAGTAGCGCGCCATCGCAATGGCGAAATAATCCCAAAAGTTCCACGAGGAAAGGTAGCCCGCATCACTGTTTCGTTGAAAGGGCCGCTTAATTTTGCCGGCACCTCCCCTTCCCCCTTTCTCATTTTTTCCAGATGTCTTAGAATCTCCCCTTAGCTTTTTGCGGAGGTTTTGAATGGTTCTCACGGGGCTTGAGGTTTTCGCGCAAAGTCCTCGCCGCTACCTGAAAAGCGGCGAGAAGGCAGGGCTTTTGCTAAACCCAGCCAGCGTCGATTCACGCCTTCGTCTCGCCCGCGACGTCGTCCACTCCGCCGTCGGCCATGACCTCAAATGTCTTTTCGGCCCCCAGCACGGCGTTTTCGCCGACGTGCAGGACAACATGGTCGAGACTGGCCACGCAACCGACCACAAGCTCGGCCTGCCGGTCTGGTCGCTCTACGGGGAGACGAGAAAACCCACCGCGACGATGCTGGAGGGGCTGGACGCGGTTTTGGTGGACATTCAGGACGTGGGAACCCGCGTCTACACCTTCATCTGGACCCTCAAACTCCTCATGGAGGCTTGCGGCGAGCGCGGCGTGCGGGTAATCGTCCTCGACCGCCCCAACCCCGTCGGCGCTCAGGCGGTGGAGGGCAATCTTCTCGAAGAGGAAAACGCCTCCTTCGTCGGCCTTGACGCGATACCGATGCGCCACGGCATGACCGTTGGCGAGCTTGCCCTCTGGTTCACCCGCTTTGGCGGGGTCAAGTGCGAACTTGAGGTCGTTCGCATGGAGGGGTATCGCCGCGCGGCCTCCTTCGCCGAAACGGGCCTTCCGTGGGTGATGCCCTCGCCCAACATGCCCACCGCCGACACGGCGCTCGTTTACCCGGGAACGGTCTTGCTGGAAGGGACCACCGCCTCCGAGGGGCGCGGAACAACCCGGCCCTTCGAGCTCTTCGGCGGGCCCTGGGGAAAGCCTGAGGAGCTTGCCAAGACGCTTGAAAGGGAAAACCTCCCCGGAGTCGTCTTTCGCTCGGTCGTCTTCCAGCCCACCTTCCAGAAAAGGGCTGGCAAAAACTGTCTCGGCGCGCAATTGCACGTGACCGACGCGACCGCCTTCAAACCCTACCTCACCGGAATCGCCATCTTAAAGGCCTTCTGGAGCCTTTGCCGCTCCGAGGGATTCGGGTGGCGCGAGCCCCCTTACGAATATGAATCCGAAAAGCTCCCCATCGACATGCTGATAGGGTCAAAAGCGGCGCGGGCGATGGTCGAAAGCGGCGCACCCCTCGCCGAAATCGAGAAAAGCTGGCTTGGGAAGCTGGAAAAATGGAAGGAAACGAGGCGAGAATGCCTTTTGTATCAGGACTGAAAGAGGGCGCGCGCGTCCATTTCGTAGGCGTTTGCGGCACCGCGATGGCCTCGGTGGCGGGCCGCATGAAGGACCTCGGGTACCTCGTCACAGGCTCCGACGTGGGCGTTTACCCGCCCATGTCTACTTTCCTCGAAAATAAGGGGATAGAGGTGAAGGGCTCCTTCGACGCGGCCAACCTCACCCCCGCGCCCGATCTAGTGGTCATCGGCAACGCGATCTCGCGGGGAAACCCCGAAGCCGAAGAGGCCCTTGAAAGAGGCATGGCCTTCGTCTCGCTGGCGGAGCTGATAGAGGCGGTCTTCCTCCCCGCCAAATCGCCGGTGGTCGTCACCGGAACCCACGGCAAGACCACCACCACCGCCCTCATCTCGTGGACAATGAAGGAGGGCGGACTTGACCCCTCGTGGCTCATCGGAGGAGTCCCCCTCGGCCTCGGAGAAGGGTTCCACACCGGCTCGGGAGAACCCTTCGTCCTTGAGGGCGACGAATACGACACCGCCTTCTTCGACAAGCGCTCAAAATTCATCCACTACCGGCCCCGCGTGGTCATTTTGAACAACCTCGAATACGACCACGCCGACATCTTCCCCGACATGGAGCGGCTGCGCGAAACCTTCCGCCACCTCCTGCGCATAGTGCCCAGGGGCGGCCTCGTAATCGCCAACGCCGACGAGCCGGAAGTGGCCGCGCTTATAAAAAACTCCCCCGCTCCGGTCGTCACCTATTCGATAAAGGGCGCGAAGGCCGATTACTCCGGCTCCGTATCGCCCGGGAAGGTCGCCGTGAGCGGGCCAAATGGGTTTCACATCGAGATTTTCCACGAAATGGTCGGCTCGCACCAGGGTTGGAACATAATGGCGGCCCTCATCGCCTGCCTTCGCTACGGCATGGACGGCAAAGCCATCGCCGCGGGGGTTAAATCTTTCCCCGGCGTTAAAAGGCGTGCCGAAAAGCGCGGCGAAGCGTGCGGCGTAACCGTTTTCGACGATTTCGCCCACCACCCCACCGCCATACGCACCACCTTGCAGGGATTCAGGGAGCTTTTCCCCGAGCGGCGCATCATCGCCCTTCTGGAGCCGCGCTCAAACACCATGAGGCGGGCTGTTTTCCAGGAGGCGCTGGTGAATTCCTTCCCGGATGCCGACCTCGTCGCAATACGCGAAGTGCCGAATCCGGAAAAAGTTACCGACGGACACCTCCTAGACGTCAAAGCCCTCGCGGGTAAGATACGCGCCGCCGGAGTACCCGCCACGGCCTTCAAAAACGCCGGCGAGATAGTGGCGTGGGTTTGCGAAAACGCAAAAGCCGGCGACGTTGTCGTAGTTCTATCCAACGGCGGCTTTGAAAACATCCACGAAAAACTCCTCACCGGACTGGCTGGCCAAAAGTGAGAAAAAGAGCCCTTTCCCTCGCGGTTTTGCTTTTGGCTTCGCAGGCTTTGGGCCAGTCGGCGGTCTGGATAGTGCGCGACCAGCTCGCCTCGCCCGAAAAGGTGCGCGAGCTTTGCTCGGACCTCAAGGCCGCCGGCCCCGATACGATGATAGTGCAGGTGCGAGGCCGCGGCGACGCCTGGTATGAAACGGACCTCGCCCCGCGCTCGGAGGAGATTTCAAAAGATTTCGACTTCGACCCGCTGGCGAGCTTCCTCTCCGAGTGCGAGGAGCCCCGCGCCCTTGCGTGGATGAACGCCTTCTTCGTCTGGAGCGGGCCAAAGCCCCCCCAAAGCCCCAACCACCCGCAAGTGGCCCACCCCGAATGGGTGCTGGCGGATTCCGAGGGCAAGGCGGTCACCGCCTACACCGCCGAGGAACGCGCTAACGGCTGGCTTGAGGGAACCTACGTAGACCCAGCTTCCGAGGGCTACCGCAAGCTCTACGCGCAGCTTTGCGCCGAAGTGGCCAGAAACTACCAGATAGACGGCGTGCACCTCGATTTCATCCGCTATCCTGGCCCCGCCTACGGCTTCGGCGGTGAGCTGGGCAAAAAATTCGAAGAGAAATGGGGTTTCGATCCCCGTCTCCTGCCCGTAACCTTCGCCCCGCCCGATATCGCGAAGTGGCTCTCGGGCGAGATGCCCCTTGAAAAGCGCGTAGAGGTTACGGGAAGGCTTTTGTGGGCGAAGATGCGCGCCGACGAGATAACCAAGACAATCCGCGCCGTAAAAACCGCGGTCAAGGGGCAAAAACCCGCCCTCGAACTCTCGGCGGCGATCTTTCCCGACATCGCGGGGGCCTTCCTAGACAAGGGGCAGGACTGGCGCGGCTGGGTGGAGGAAGGGCTGGTAGATGCCCTCTACCCCATGGCCTATTTCGGGCCCGAGGAAAGGGTGAAGGCTCAGCTGGGCGAATTTTCGCGCATCACGCGAAGCGCGGGGGTAACGCAAATATGGTCGGGGCTTGGCGCATACATCAAGGAACCGACCGACATATGCAAAGAGGCGGGCGGCGCTTACGCCCTTGGCTTTGACGGAGTCTCCCTCTTCGACGCGGGGACTTTGCGCAAGAAGAACACCCTTGCCGAAAATCTAAAGTGCGCAGGCGAGGAGCCCGCCGAAAGCGGCGCAAGCGCCCCCAATATCCAAAAAGCCCCTAAAGACCCCCTCGCCTACGCCGCCTACACCGTGGCTGGCGGCAAAAACCTCCCCGAAGGGTGGGAGGAGGCCGTCAAAAAGCGCCAGATAGAGTTTTACAGGGCCGCCAAGGAGGTTTACTCCCCCTTCACGGAAAAGGCCAAGAGTTCCGGCGTTAAATTGCCGCAGTGGGCGAGCGTTCGGGGCGTTTTCCGCTATCTTCACCCCCTCGACCCCCCGCAAAAAGAGGCCGAACAGCTGGCCAGGGCCGAGGAGGCCAGGGAGCTGCTCTCGCTTGGCGGGGAGTTCGCCGAAATAGCCAAGGAGTTCTCCCAGTGGGGAAACAAGGGGTTCGGCGGCGATATGGGAGTGAGGTTTATCGGCTGCGAGGAAGACCTGCCGCTTGCGGCCTTTGCAAAGGAAGCGGGGTCGGTAGGCCCCGTGGCCCGCGCCTGGAACGGCTTTTGGATATTGAAGACCGAGAAGGCCGGAGGCGGAGAAACCATCCCCTTCGCCGAGTCCACCTTCGCCCAGCGCCGCGCCGCGCTTAAAGCCGAGCTTTTGAAATGGGCCGTTGAGCCAAAACCCCTCAAGGAGGGCGGCCAATGAAGAAAACCCTCTTCCCGAAACCCCTTGAAAAGGGCGATATTGTCGCGCTGGCGGCCCCTTCCGGCCCCCTTGAGGAAGAGCGGGTGGCCGGGGCGAAAAACGCCCTTGAAGCCTTCGGCCTTCGCGTCCTCATGAGTGATGAGATAACCGCACGCGACCGCTATCTGGCGGGAAGCGACGCCCGAAGGCTGGCCGAGCTTGTCGAGGCCCTTTCGAATCCACAAGTGAAGGCGGTTTTTCTGGGGAGGGGCGGCTACGGCGTACAGCGCCTTTTGCCTCTCATTGATTTTTCAAGGTTCACCGCGCCGAAGGCGGTGATTGGGTTCAGCGACAACACCGCCCTCCACGCGGCGCTTGCGGCGAAGCTGGGCTGGGCGACCCTCCACGCCCCCCACCCGCGCGCCGAGAAGCCGGAAGAGCTAAAAGAGGTGCTTGCCTGCCTCGGATTCTTCGGCGACCCCCTAAAACCCTCCTTCACGGGCCTTAAAACCCTGCGCCAGGGGGCGGCGGTCAAAGCTCCGGTGGCGGGAGGCTGCCTCTCGCTCCTTTCCACCCTCGTCGGCACACCCTTTTCTTTCGATTACGCCGGAAAAATCGTCTTCATCGAAGATATCGCCGAGCCGCCCTACCGCCTCGACCGCATGCTCCGACACCTCCTCAACTGCGGCGTACTTTCGGGGGCCAAAGGGTTTGTCTTCGGCAAACCGGAGAGCTTCATCGCCGAGGGAGGGTCAATCGGCGACGTGGAGGCCCTTTTGGCGGAATTCGCCGCCGAGGTCGGCGTTCCGGTGGCCTGCGGCCTCCCCTGCGGCCATGTGGAGGGCCACCGTCCCCTCCCCTTCGGGCCGGAAGCGATTTTCGACGCCGAAAAGGGCGAGCTCAAATTCACGGAGCCCTTCGCAAGATGAATAGACCCCCTATTCGCGCTGGCCGACTGCTGGTTCTCGGGTTCGACGGCGTGGAGGTCCCCGCGTGGCTTGAAAATTTCGCCAAAACCCACGGCCTCGGCGGGGTAATACTCTTTGCAAAGAATTGCCCCGACGCCAAGACGGTCAAAAGCCTTTGCGAAAAAATAAAGAAAACCCTCGCGAACGAAAGCGACGGCTGGCGGCCCCTTGTAATGGTCGATCAGGAAGGGGGCAGGGTCGAGCGCATAAAGG
>SRXB01000138.1 GCA_009724975.1 bacterium
GGGTAGAGATAGCCGATTTTCTGGAAAATTTTCAGCGCCTCCTCTTCCTTCCCCATTCTTTCATAGGCCTCGCCAAGTAGAGCGCCTGCCCGAAGTCCCCCGTCGCCCCCCAGCATCTCGAAGGCCTCCTTCAAGGGCGCCGTAGCCTCAAGGTTGGACTCGGTTTTAAGGAAATACTCGCCGAGGTCGGCCAGTAGCGCCTGCCTCAGCGAGGGTTCGGCGAGAACGGCCTTTTGCATGGCCGCTTTAGTGTGCCCCTGGGCGCGATCCAACGCGCCGAGCGAAGCCGCGCACTTAGCGGCCTCCCTGTAAACCAGAGCTCCTCTTCTCTCGTCGGGCAGCTCTTCGGCCAGTTTTTGAAAAACAGCCTCCGCCTTGGCGCAATCGCCCGAAGCCGACAAAAGCCGTCCGTATTCCTCCCTGCCGTCCATCGAAACAGGGTCCTTTCCCTCAAGGAGGAGCGCATAGGCCGCAAGGGCCTCTTCGCGGTTCGATGCGGCAGCCAAATTTCTGGCGGAAGCAAGTATTGCCCTGGTTCGCTTCTCTCCCTGGATGTTTTGGACGACCATTTTGTAGAAGCGGGCGGCCTCTTCTTTCCTTCCGGCGCCCGCAAGGTCATCGGCGAGGTTCCAGCAGAGGCGCTGGGAGTTGTCGCTCCCCGGATATAGCCCCGCGTATTCCTCAACCGCAGCCATCGCAAGATCCAGCTGGCCCATCTTTATCAGCGAGGTCGCCTCGCCGTAAAAAGATGAGGGCGTCCTGCCGATTGCCCTGTACGCCACCAGCGCCTCGCCATATCGCCCCGAAGCGAGAAGGACGTTGGCAAGCCCTTCCTCTATCTCCGCTTTTTTGTCATCGGGAGGATTTTGGCTCTTCGCCCTGTTGAAATAAGCTATGGCTTCTTCGTTTCGCCCGTCGGCGGAAAAACTTTTGGCGAGGGTTATGGCCGCAGGCAGGCCGTTTGGGCCGGGAGCTGGGTTTTTCAGAAGAGTGGAGAGAAGTCTTTGGGCCTCCTCTCTCTTTCCCTCTGAAAAGAGGATTAAAGAATGTCTATAAAGGGCTTCTTCTCTTATGAGCGGGTCGACGGCCCCGCGCTCAAGCTCCGAATAGGCGGCGCTTGCGGCCTTTAGGTCGCCCCTGTTGAGCTCTGCCTCCGCCAAAAGGGAGATCGCCTTCTCTTTCTTGGGATCCTGCGGGAAATTGGCTATGAATTTGGCAAAAAGGCGGGAGGAGCGGTCATAGTTTTCCTCTTCGTGAGCCATGGCCGCAAGCTCCCACAGGGCAAAAAGATAAGAGGGCGTAGCGGGAGGGACCGATTCGTAGGCCTTCCATGCCCCCGCACCGTCGCCCTCTCCCTTTAGGGCCTCGCCGAGGAGGAACGCGGCCCGGTGGATGCCTTCGTATGACGGATAATTTGAACGCGCTTCTTTTAGAGAGGCTATCGCCCTGGGAGAATTGCCCGACTTGATATCTTCTTCCGCGGCTTTGATGAGGGCTTTGGGGGCAAGGGTGGAATCTTTGGAGACCTTGAGAAGGGCGTCCGCCGCCGCCGAGTGCATGCCCAGCTCCGACATGTCCTCGCCGCTGCTAAAGCGCGCCTCGTCCGCCCCTTCGCAGGCGGGGCAAACTTCCAGCGCCTTTTCGTAGGCCCAGAGGGATTTTTGAAAATCCTCCGCCTTTTTGCAGGATGCGCCCAGCCTGCTCCAAGCGGCCGCCATGTATCTTTGGTCCGCGCCCGATTTGGCAAGTGCCTCAAGGTGGGAGAGGGCTCCGTCGGCCTTTCCTTCCAAGGCCGCTGTTTTTACGAGCCCGTAGCGCACAAAATATTCCAGATTGCCCGACGCGCCTCCCTCAAGCGCCCACAAAAACCGCCTTCTGGCGGCTTCGTAATTGCCCTCGCCCAAAAACAGCCACCCAAGGGCGGCCTTTGCCAGCTTTGCAAGGGCATGGTCGGGAAAATCCATTATTGCGCCGGTGAGAACCTTCTCCGCATCGGCGGGCTGTCCGCTGTCGGCCAGCAAGAGTCCCTTCAGGTAGAGGGCGTCGGCTTTAGCAGGTCCGCCGAGAGCCGCGGCAAGCTCGACCTCTTTTAGGGCTTCTTCTTTTTTGCCCGAGGCAAAGTGATCCCGGCCCATCCACGTAAGAGCCTCGGCTCTGTGGGCCGAATCCTTCTGCTGCGCAATCTCCCCGAAGTAGCGCCTGGCCTCCTCGATTCTTCCCGAAACGTCGCAAAGGACGGCCCGCCTGAAGAGGGCTTCATCCCGAAGCTCCCCGCGAGCCTTACCGAACGCCACTATGGCCGTATCCGTTTTTCCGGCCCTGCGGCGCGCCTCGCCCACCCAGAAAGAGGCCTCCGCCCCCTCCTCGGCGTTGAGGGACGAAGCGGCGGCGATGAAACCAAAGAGGGCGGAGTCAAAATCGCCTTTGGCGAAAGCTTCCGACGCATCCTCGAATTCGCCCGAATAGCCTTTTTTGTGGGATGGAGATATGTCGGCCAGCAAAAACCGGCCAGCGGGCTCGAATTCCCGCGAGATTTCGTTCCAGATGAATCTGTCGCCGGAATCGTCCGGAGACATCACGCACAAGGCGCTTTGGCCGCCGAGCAAAACCGCGGCGGTCAAAAGGGTGAATATTAAAATCCCTTGCGAAATCGTGTTCTTGAAGTTTTTCGGGGCCATTTTTCCTCCAGGGACCTAAGCTAAACCCGGCAAGGGCGAGTATAGCACCTGCCGGACGCCGGTAAAACCCCGAAGGCCGCTAGACGCGCCTTTGCTGGGAGGCCACGAAATCGCGGACTATGGGAGCCAGGAGATGGTGTTCGACGAGGAAGGCGTCGTGGCCATAATCGCTCTTTATGCAAAAGTGTTCGGCATGCTGGCCGCGCTTTTCCATTATGGCGACGAGCTCTTCAGTGTCTTCGGGATGGTAGAGCCAGTCGGAGGTGAAGGTGACGAAGCGGCATCTGGCCTTTATGCGGGAAAGCGCCTCTTCCACGCCGCCGGGGAAGCCGTCCGAGAGGTCGAAAGCGTCAAGCGCCTTTGTAAGGTAAAGGTAGCTGTTGGCGTCGAAGCGCTTGGGGAAGTTGTAGCCGTTGTAATAAAGATAGCGTTCGACGTCGTACTGCGCGGTAAAGGCGTAAATGCCCTCTCGGCCCGATATCTTGCGCCCGAATTTGCGGCGCATCGACTTGTCGCTCATGAATGTAATGTGGCCCACCATCCTTGCGATGGCAAGGCCGTCCGCCGGAGGCTCCCCGCTTTCGTAGTAATCGCCGCCGCGCCAGTTGGGGTCGGCCATTATGGCGCTTCGGCAGATGTGGTTGAACCCTATGCAGAGCGGTGAGCTGGCGCCGGTTGTTGAAATCGGCATTATCGAGCGTACTCTTTCGGGATAGCGCACGGCCCACTCAAGGGCCTGCATTCCGCCCATTGAGCCGCCTATGACGCAGGCCAGCTGGGCTATGCCGAGCTGATCCAGAAGCCTTGCCTGCACATCCACCATGTCGCGGATTGTTATTACGGGGAATTTCATGCCAAAGCGCTTTTTGCTGCGGGGATTTACCGAAGCGGGGCCGGTTGTGCCGCGACAGCTTCCCAGGACATTTTGACAGATTACGAAGAATTTATCGGTGTCAAGTGGGCGTCCGGGCCCTATCATGGCGTCCCACCAGCCTGGGCGGGTGTCGTCGTCTGAATAAAAACCTGCGGCGTGAGAGTCGCCGGAGAGGGCGTGGCAAACCAGGATGGCGTTGGATTTTTCGGCGTCCAGAGTCCCGTAGGTCTCGTAGGAGACCTCGATAGGGCCCAGGATTCGACCGCTCTGCAGGTTAAGCTCATCGGGGGGGACGCAGACAAGGGCGGTCTTTGTCGCCACTATACCTACGCCTTCGTGGTTTTTGGGTGTCAAGGTTTTTGCCTCCGGGGAGGAGGCAGCTCAAAGGGATAAATCCGAACGCCGCCGTCCGCGCTTGCGAACGGGGCGGTTGGGGAGCCCCTTGGCTGGCCGTCCCTCTCATCTACCGACGCCTCTTTTAAAAAGACGCCGCAGGATTTAGCACCTGTGCCCCATTGTGGCCGGTTGCTGTGGCTTCGCCGGGCCTGGTCCCTCCGCCACTCTCGATAAGAATATTCGGCCAACCTGTTGGCCTTGCTTCTTACTTCCTCACCAAGCCAGCCCTAAACCTCGGGCGGGCTTGTGTTGAAAAATAATATACCATATTTTATCGCTCAGGAATCATCGCATTTATTGCAAAGCCCGTAAAGCTCCATTCTATGGTGCTTTACCTTGAAACCCTTGGCGCTTGCGATGAGCTCCTGGAGCTTTTCTATTCTCTCGTCCTCGAATTCGCTTATTACCCCGCACTTGAGGCAAATAAGGTGGTCGTGGTGCTCTGCCATGACATTCGGCTCGTAACGCACCCTCTCGTCGTTGAAGCGCCTCTCCTTGGCTATTCCGGCCTCAACGAAGAGATTCATGCAGCGATAGACGGTGGCGAACCCCACGTCGGGGCAGCATTTTCTCGCAAGGCCGTAAAGCTCTTCGGCGCTGAGGTGCGCGTTTGCCTTTAAAAAGGCGGCCAAAACCGCATCGCGCTGCTTTGTCCAGCGAAGCCCCTTGCCCTTTATGTGGCCAAGAAGAATTCTCCGCCCCTCTTCGGTCCTGTTTTTAGAGTCGCCCCTTTTCGTCATCAGGGATTTTCCTTCGAAAGCTCCGAAATCAGTTCGGCGGCAAGCGCCCTTCCCCTCTCACGGGCATCGCCCAGAACTTGCGGGTATTTGTCGATGTCGCCCGCCACGTCAGCGTTGCGGCAAAAAATCTCGCACCAAGGCTCGGCGTCCAGAGTATCTAGAAAGTAGCGGAAGGTGAGCCTCACCCCGTCGAAAACCTTTTGGCCACCGCTGCCCGCAACCGAGAGGATCACCCCTTTGCGTTTTTTTATTCTACCTGTGGCCACCTCTTTGCCCAAAAGGTATTTGAGGCTCCAAAGTGCCTGGCAACGGTCGATGAAGGACTTTGCGATGGCGCTAACGCCGTAGAACATTACAGGGGTGGCTAGGGCAACGGCCTCCGCCGAGCGCAAATCGGCGTAAAGCGGGGTGACGTCGTCCTTTAGGGCACACTCGCCACCCTTGCGGCAGGCGTAAATCTCCCTGCACGGATTATAATGCAGCTCGCGCAGGTAAATCCTCATGGGAACGCCGCCCCCCTCCTCTACTCCGACGGCGAAGGAGTCCATCATCGCGTCGCTGTTTCCACCCATGCGCGGACTTCCATAGATGCATAGCACCACCGGAGCCTTATTTTCAGTATTCATCTTCCCCTCCAGTTGATACTCTCTTACGATTCATATAATCTTTCATGACAAATTTTTCAATGGAGGACGGGAATGAGTGATGCAGCGATTTTGGCTTTGGGCGAGGCGCTCAGGTTCGAGGCGCAGGGCCGCGATTATTACACAAAGTGCGCCGAGGAGGCCAAAGACCCCGTGGTCAAGGCTGTTTTCACCGCGCTGGCCAAGGAGGAAGATCTTCATGTGGCCCGCATAAGGGCCATTTACGACAAGGTAAAAGATCTTAAAGGTTGGCCTTCCGAGTTCTCAATAATCGCCGCGCAGTCGGGCATTGTCAGCGGATTTGAAAGGGAAGCTTTAAAGGCTGTGAATCCCGATCTTTCCGTAAGCGAGGCCTTGAAAAAGGCGATGGCGCTTGAGGGCGAGTCGCTTTCTTTTTATCGCGCCCGCCTCTCCAAGGCCACATGCGACGCCGAAATTGAATTTTACAAGCTGCTGGTGGCCGAGGAAGCGATTCACCTGGATCTTCTGAAAAAGACCCTTGGCTCTTAACTGGCCGACGAGGTATTGCCCTTGACCGCAATCCGGCGCCGGTTCGCATCGACGCGCCTTTTGGGCCCTGCGGCCATTTTGCTGGCCCTTTTCCTCCTTTGCGCCTGCTCCGGCGGAGAAGAGGGCAAAAAAGCGGCGTCAAC
>SRXB01000139.1 GCA_009724975.1 bacterium
CTTGACCGCCGCGTGACAGCCGTCGCAACCGCCCTTGAAGGTGAGGAGGCGGGTTTCGTCCGTCGAGTGCGGGTCGTGGCAGGACTTGCAGCTCAAAAGACCCTTGGAGTCGAGCGGTATTCCGGGGACTTTCACCGAGGGCGCGCCGCTTTTCTGGTGCGAATGGGTTGCCATCTTCTGGCTGGAGTGGCACAGTTCGCAGAGTTTGGCGCCATCTGCCTTGCCGAAGTAGTTCTGCGACTCCGAGGCGTGGGGTTCGTGGCAGCCGGTGCAGTTGTCCTGGGTTATAGGCTTGTGGATGTGCATCTTGTTGGCCTTGGCGCGCATGTCTTCATGGCATCCGAGGCAAAGGGAGCTTTGTGAGGCGCGCAACTGGAATTTGTAGGGCGCGCTGTGCGGGTTGTGGCAGACGACGCAAAGGCCCATGGCGACGGGGCCGTGGACCGCGGATTTTTCGAATTTGGATTTGACGTCGCCGTGACAGGTGAAGCAAAGGTCGGAGCCCTCGGCGGTGAGGGAGTAGCGGTGCGGTTTAGATTTAAAGTCGTGGCAGGCGGGGCAGCCGCCCACTGGTATCGGGCCGTGGACGAATTTCTCCTCGGTCTGGTAGCCGTGGCAGAGCTGGCACGAGGTTGACATTCCGGACTGCGCCTCTTCGGCGTTCGGTTCCATCTCGTGGCAATCTACGCAGTTTTTCTCACGCGCTGGCAGGTGGAATTTATACTCGGGAAAGTTCGCGCCAAGCCCCTCGCCCATTCTGGGGTCCCTGAAAAGGACGACCGCCTGGGTCCCCTTCCCCTCTCCCTTGGGATAGTCGACTTCGATGAAGTTGGAGCCGTAGCAAAGGGGGATTCGAACGGAGAAGGAATCTTTGTTTATCTTCGCGGTGCGGGGCGAGCCGCCGTTGAGCTTTACGGTGAAGGGTCCTTTGTTGCCGTTGGCTTTTCCTATAACCCAGATGTAGGACTGGTAGGTCATGGTGAAGTTGGTGGGCGACTGTATCGTCACCTCCTGTCCCAGCACCTTTTCCTGCGCCGTTATCGCTTCGCCCTTTACCACCTTGTCGATGACCGCGTCCATCTTTGCGCGGTTTTCCTCGTCGTAGCCGATTATCGTCGATACGATTTTGCCGCTTTTGTCGATGATTATGTAGGTGGGAAGCTGCAACACCTTGAACTGGTTTGCAATGGCCAGCGTCTTGTCGAGAAGTATCGGGAAGTTGAGGGTGGCGGCGAAGGCGGAGAAGAATTTCTTTACGCGGCTAAGGCCCGAGGTGTCGAGGTTTACTCCTACCACCTTGAGCTCTTTGCCGTATTTTTCCTGCAGGACGATCATGTGGGGTATCGACTGGACGCAGGAGGAGCAGTAGATGGAGCCGAAGTCCAGGACTATCGGAACTTTTCCCAGGTAGGGGTCGAGCGAGAACTCGTCGTTGGTGTAGGTGAAGGATTTAAAGGACTTTACCGGCTCGGATTCAGCCGCAACGTCAGCCGCCTTGGCGTCGGGGGCGGCAAAAGAGGCGAGCGCCAATACTAGTGCGCCAACACTCAGGATTGCGGCGCGGCGCAAGAGCCTTTTGCGAACCATTTAAATACCCAGGGCTGTTTTCAGTGCTTTTTCCAGTTCCTCTTCGCCTACCCTGCCGACCTTGGAGAATGTTATCTTGCCGGTTTTGTCGGCGATGTAGAGGGTGGGCGTGCCGGGTATTCCGTAGGCGTCGGTGACTTCGAGGTTTTCGTTGTCTACCAGTAGGGTAAAGGTGTATTTCTCCTGCTTTGCGAAGGCGGAGATGCTGTCTTCCATACCTCCGTCCATCGCTATGGAGATTACCTTAAGGCCCGTGGGGGAGTATTTCTGGTACATAGACTGGATGAGGGGCATTTCGGCGCGGCAGGGTTCGCAGAACATGGACCAGAAGACGAGAAGGCTGGCCGCGTTTTCCTTTGCGACGAATTTGTAGGGCTGGCGGCTGGTATCCGCAATGGCGAAGTCGGGGGCGGCCGCTCCGATCTCAAGGGCCTTGACTCCTTCGATGGTCGGTATGTCCAGCGGGGTCAACATCTGGTCGGCGGCGACCGCGACCGAAAGTCCGGAGGATATGGTCACCGCGGCAAGAAGTACCGTTCCGATAATCAGCTTTCGCATTTTCCTCTCCCGCACCCCGTCAAGCAAGTCAAGGGGCTATGCGCCTTTTGAAGAACGCAATCAAATACATTTACTTTCGTTCGAAATAAAGGATACGGGCGTTTTTTTTGTCCGCCGCGTAAATATCCCTGTGGGCCGTCACGGCTATGGCCGCGAATACCGCTCCTTCCGGCGCCGTTATCTCCTGATCCAGCTCGCCCCTGCCGTTGAGGACGATTATAGAGTTTGAATCCGTGTCCAGCACGAAAACCCAGCCGAACCTTCCGTCTGAAGCCACGTCGGCGATTTTTGGCTTTCTGCCGACCGCAAGTTCTATGTCCAGGCTTTCAAGCCATTTCCCGTCTAGGTCGAAGCGGTCAATTTTTGTGGCCGACTGCCCGTAGATTAATATAGACCCATCGGAGAAATCAGTATAGGCCAGATCGAGAGGGTCTTTTAGCTTTCCCCTGAGGGAGAGGTCCGAGGGCGTCCAGTCGTCCAGAGCGGAGCCACGATTGGCTATGAGCTGTATCCGCCCGTTGCCCGCGTCAACGGCGTAAATCCTGCCGGTGGAGGAAGCGGCGACCGCTGTCGGCCCCCTGAATTCCCCGCGCGAGAAGCCCCGTTTGCCGTAGGTCATCTCCACGGAGCCGTCTTCCCTGAGCACCACCAGCCGGTCGTTTCCGCTGTCGGCCACCCATATGCGACCCCGCCTGTCGAAACAAAGGCCCGCGGGGCCGTCGAAGATGTCGCCGCCGCGCCCTTTTCTTCCGCCTGCGGTGGCCAGCCAGCCGCCGTCTTCGTCAAAGAGCACCACCGATTCGCGCCCGCCGTCAGCCACGGCTATAATCCCCTTGGGGGAGACCGCCAAGGCGACAGGCTTTTCAAGCTCGTGCCGCCCTTTGCCGGAATCGCCGATTACCTTCGCCAATTCGTAGCCGAAGGGCATGGCGGCCGACGCGATGTTGTAAAAGATCAAAAGGGCGGCGGCGGTCGCCGCCGCGCGTTTTATCACAGCTTATTTGGGGGGCGCGACCTTGAGAAGTATCTCTTCGGTGTTGCCTTCCTTGCTCTCCTCGTCCTGCTGCTTGGCGGCCGCTTCCTTCTCGTCGTTGGCCATCTTGGTCTCTTCCTGCTGCTGGTCGAAGATCTGCTTTAGCTCCATGTCGCGGTTGTCGTCGAAGGCGTCGGAGAGTTCGGCAACCAGCTTTTGGATTCCCTCGTCCGAGAGTTCGTTGACCGAGGGGGACTCGGTGAGCCCGAAAACTTCGGCGACGGTAGTGTTGGAGTGGAGGAAGGCCCTGGAGGACCAGATGAGGTCGCCGGTGTCTACGGTTATGACGTCCAGGAACATGGAGAACTCCACGCTCTTGGACTTGTCTTCCTGGCCGTTGAGCATGAGGCCGCCGCAGAGGACCGCGTCGACCTGAAGCTCTTCGCCTATTTTGCGCACCAGTTCCCTGTCTAGGGTTTCAGTGTTGCGCAGCTTGAGCTTTTTCATCAGGCCAGCCACGTAGCGCGGCTCTTCGACGCTCTCGAAGACGCCTGCGGCCAGAAGGCCGGATACAAGCATTAATTCGGCGTTCTTGGGGCCGACCGCGCCTTCGACCAGCGAGTCGAAGGGCAATACGGCGACCCTTTTTATGCCCGTGTAGACGGGCTCCGGGGTGACCGGCTTCGAGAAAGTCTGCACCTGCATGCCCGTACAGCCCGCAGTGACCAGCATAAGAGCGATCAGCCCCGCCCAAAAAGTCCGCATCTCGTTTTCCTCCTTAAACCCGGGAGCCCCTTCAGCCGAAGGGCCCTCCGGCCTCCTGATGGGCAATAAAACTCAAGGTTATCAAAATTTTCCGCTTATCTCAACTGCATAGCTTTCGGAATCGTTCTTTTCCCCTTCGATTTGCGTCTCGAAGCCGTATTCTATCTTGAATTTGAAGTGGTCCTTGTGGATGGGGAACGCCAAAGAGGCGTCGTAGCTCTTTTTGTCTTCGGATGTGTTGCTGCGTTCGTAGGAGTGTTCCAGGGTCAACTCGTAGATGTTTAACGCTTTCCACCCGTATTTGAATTTGAGGGAGTAGCTGGCCTCGGGATACTGGTCGTCCTCGCTCTCGTCCGAAACCTTCCGCTCGTAATCGGCGTTGAAGGCCATGTTCTTTAAAAAGTCCTTAATCTCCAGGGAGAACTTGGTTTCGTCGTCCCTCGATATGTAGTCGACTTCTCCAACCGGCATGGTGTGGGTGCGCGCATATTTATGCTCGGTGGTGAATTTGGTGATCTTGCCGAGCTCTATAACATGCTTTATGCCGATCTCAAGGGCCGATTCGCGGGTGGTGTTGTCATCCGAGAGGGAGTATTTGGGGGTGACCTCCAGCTTGGGGATTTTCTTGGGGGTCACCTCAAGCGAAAACTCCCAGTCGAAGCTGTTGGTGGTGTTTTTGTTGTGTTCCCACTCGTAGGAGAAGTTTCGCGCTCCGGCCAGCTTTATCTGTTCTTCCCAGAGGTTCCACTTTCCTTCGAGCTTGTATTCGTCGGTGCGCTTGTTTGTGTGGGATTCCAGCTCGGGGCGGCCGTCTTCCTTGGACCAGTCGTAGGAGCCGATAATCTCCACTATCTTCATCGGCTTGAAGGAGACCTGGGCGCTTGCCTCCTGCGTGTAGGTCACCGTGTCGGCGTCGGTCCCCTCTGTTATTTCGGTCGTGCTCTTGTAATCGAGCGTTGTCTCGATAACCTCGGTGAGCTTGGGCTTCATGGAGGAGGAGGATTCCCACTTCTTGCCGTGCTCCGCGGGTCCGGAGACCATGAAATCCCTGTCCCAGGTGTTTTCCTGCGAAACCACCAGTTCCCACCACTCCATTGGCTTTATGGTGGCCTTGGCCTTGGCTTCGTTGGAGAGGGTGTCGGTTTTGTCTATGAGGCGGTAATCGCTGTCAAGGGTGAGCCCCTGCTCCCGGGTGTGATTGAGTTCGCCTTCCAGCTTTAATTTTTTGGTCACCTCGCGGGAAACCTTGAACGAGGCTCCCAGCGAGCGGTCGTCGGTTGTGTCCTCTTCGGGATTTTTGGGGTTGGAGGTGTCTTTTTTCGCCTCCACGCTGACCGTTGCCATGTCGTTCAAAAGCTTGTATTCGAAGGTGCTTTCGTACGAGGTCTCTTTCGCGTCCTTGCCGAGGGCGTAGGAGAATTTGAAGTCGGGGAGTCTGTCCTTGTTCGGTTCCGCCGTAAGGTCGAAGGTGAAGCTCTCGTCCCTGGTGGCGACAACCTCGGGGTCCTCGGTATGGTCAGCCGACTGCTTCCACTCGCTGGCCAACGACCACCACCTGGCTTTAAGCTCGCCCTTTACCCCATGCTCAGTCCCGTAGGTGTCGAAATCGCCATCGTTGAATTCCTGCGACCGGGAAAGGTCGTAGTCCAGGCTCCATTCGAGCTCGTGCTTCATCTTGTGTTTGTAGCTGGCGGATAATTTCTCTTCCTGGGTGCGGTTCAGCGTCGAGCCGTTGACGTCGGAGGTGCGGTCACCGCTGTAGTTGTAGGTCGCCTCGGCGGCGTATTCGCCCGCCAACGATATTGAAGGCGCAGAAAGAGAGAGGAGAAGAGCGAGCGGTATGGCGGGCAGGCAGGCCAGGGGAATGACATTGGAAACGGCGAACGCGGCTAGGCTTACGCCCTTTGCGCACCTATTCCCATTTCCCGCAATACGAGAAGTCATTCCCACCGATTTCCCTTCCCGGAAAATAAAATTACGACAATTGACTCCGCCAAAGAGGCGAAGCTGGCGCCCTAAAATGCGCAATCGCCATTTTTAGCGCATCAGGGGCTCTTTGTCAATGATTGCAAAGCCGCTCA
>SRXB01000458.1 GCA_009724975.1 bacterium
TTGCCCTCGCGTATTGTTATGGTGAAGCGCGCCTTCTTGCCGTCTATGCGTATGTTCTCAAGTTTGGCGGGAAGGGTCCTCCCCTCCTCAAGGTCTACGCCTGCGGCCATTTTTTTGAGGTCTTCGGGGGTGAGCCCGCCCCACGCGCCGACGCGGTAGGTCTTGTCGATGCCGTGGGATGGGTGGGTGAGCTTGAAGGCCAGGTCGCCGTCGTCGGTGAAGAGCAAAAGGCCCCGCGAATCCTTGTCGAGCCTTCCCACGGGGTAGACGCGCCTCCCCGGCAGGTCCAGAAGCTCCATCACCGTCTTCTCGGCGTGCTCGTCCTTTACCGTGGTGGTGTAACCTTCGGGCTTGTTGAGGGCTATGACCACCGCCCGCTCCTCGGAGGCGGCGACCTCGACCTTGTCGACCTCTATGAGGTCGTTATCGGGGTCCACCTTGGTGCCGAGCTCGGTGACGACCACGCCGTTCACCCGAACCCTGCCCGCGGCTATTATCTCCTCGGCGGCGCGGCGCGAGGCCACGCCCCTGTGGGCGAGGACTTTTTGCAATCTCTCAAGTGTCATTTTCATCCATGGGCAGGACGGGAATCTCCCTCGGGCGCGGTTCCGGTCCTGCGAAAGAGAAGGACTGCTGCGAATCGTCGCCCTCGCCCTTCTCTGCAGTCAATTCCTCTATTTCCTTCAGGGTCGGGAGGTCGGAAAGGGTCGAGAGTCCGAAAATCTCAAGAAACTTCCGCGTGGTCCCGTAAAGGAGCGGGCGGCCCGGGACGTCTTTTTTCCCGACGACCCTTATAAGCCCCTTTTCCATGAGATTTCGCACCACCGCGCCGCTGTCCACCCCGCGCACCTCCTCAACGTCGGTACGGGTGACGGGCTGGCGGTAGGCGATTATAGCCATCGTCTCAAGCGCCGCCTGGGAGAGGCGCGAGGGACGGGGCATTTCAAGGCGCGAGACGAAATGACCCACGTCGGTGGCGGTGCGAAATTGCCAGCCGCCGCTCACCTCGCAAAGCTCTATGCCGCGCCCCGAATAGTCGCGCTTTATGGAATCCAGGACCTCTTTGAGCCAAGCCTCGGTGACGTTCTCCTCCTCGAAGATTTCCAGGAGCCTTTTAAAGGGCACAGGCTCCGGCGAGACGAAAATAATAGCCTCAAGCGCCTTTACAAGCGTCGCTCGCTCCATCTTCTACTCTTCCTCCCCCGAAACGGGCATTATCCGTATCTCGCCGAAGGCAACCGGCTGCCAGATGCGCACCGCCCTCATCCTGACCAGCTCCAAAAGACCCATGAAGAGCGCCACTATGCGGTCGCGGCGCGGCGGACCGGCGAAAAGCTCCCTAAATTC
>SRXB01000140.1 GCA_009724975.1 bacterium
TCAGTTGGCGAGGATCTCGTTTTTGTGGTCGATTACGGTGTAGTCCCCGCTCGTCACAACCTTGAAATCCATCTCCACCACCGGCATCGCCTCGGCGATGAACCTTTCGGTTATAAGCTCGCGGCCCTTGTCCTTAAGCGCGTCGCGAAGCATCAGGTAGCCGGTGAAAACCGCCGTCTCCATGTTGCAGAGCCTGCCGGTCATCAGCGAGAGGTATTCTGGGTCGTTTTTCTGCGAAACGTATTCCACGGCTTTTTTCACCCGCTCCCTCGCCATGTCGACGGCGCTTGCCAGCCTTCGCAGTTTGCCGGTGAAGGGCAGGTGGCTGAGTTCTTCCATCAAGGGGTCGATGGCGCGCTGGGTTACGCCGCCTATCGCCGCCACGTGCTGGAGTTGGGTTGTCCCCTCGTAAATGTTGGTTATGCGGGCGTCGCGGGCGTAGCGCTCCACGTTGAAGTCCTTCATGTAGCCGGTGCCGCCGTGAATCTGTATCGCGTCGTAGGCGACCTTGTTGGCCATCTCGGTGGAGAGTGCCTTGGAAAGCGGGGTGAGCTCCGCCGCTATCTTCGTGTAGAGCTTGGCCTTTTCCTTTATCTCCGGCGTCACGTTCTCACCGTGGTCCACAAGGTGCTCGTAAACGTCGCGCAGGTCGACGTATTTGGTCGTCTCGTAAAGGAGGGTGCGTGCCGCTACTATCGAAACCTTGCTTTTGACGAGCATTTCGTAGACGGCGGGGAAGGTGTCTATTGTTTTGCCGAACTGCTCGCGGGCGCGGGCGTAGTCTAGCGCCTCGCGGTAGGCGGCTTCGGCTATGCCGACCGCCTGCGCGCTTATGGCGACGCGGGCGGCGTTCATCAGCGACATAACGTAGCGGGTCAGCCCCCTTCTGCGCTGGCCCACAAGCTGGGCGGGGACGTTGGTGTATTGCAGTTCGCAGGTGGGCGAGCCGTGAATGCCCAGCTTGTGCTCGATGCGGCGCACTTTTAGCCCTGGGTGGGCCTCGCAGAGGAACATCGAGAGGCCGCGACCGTCTTTCGTGCCCTCTTCGGAGCGGGCAAGGACCAGGTGGACCGACGCGCAGCCGTTGGTGATGAAGCGCTTCATGCCGTTCAGGTACCATTTGCCGGTGGCGGGGTCCTGGGTGGCTTTTAGCTGGACGGACTGGAGGTCGGAACCGGCTTCCGGCTCGGTAAGGACCATCGCTCCATCGACTTCTCCGCTTGAGAAGCGCGGCAGAACGCTTTTTTTCTGCTCCTCGTCGGCGAATTTGTTGATTGTTTCGCCTATGTCCTGAAGGCCCACCAGGTTCTGGAGGCTGGCGTCGGCGCGCGAGACCATCTCCATCATCATGGTGTAGAGGGTGTTGGGCATGTTGAGGCCGCCGTACTGGCGCGGTAGGGTTATTCCCATCAGCTGGGCCTTTTTCAGCTCCTCGATGTTTTCACGGGTCCCCTTGGCGTAGCTTACCTTGCCGTCCGAGAGGGTCGCCCCCTCCTCGTCTACGGCGCGGGCGCGGGGAGCTATGAACTCGGCGCAGATTTCGCCGAGCATCGCCATCACCTTTTCGTAATTGTCGAGGGCGTCCTCGTAGTTTTCCGGCGCGTCTGGGAAGCGGGCCGCCTGGGAATAGCCTTCTTCCTTCAGGTTTACCACATCCACAAGGTCCGCGTTTCTGAGGGTGAACCTAAGGTCTTTATTATCAAGGAAAAAATTTTCAGCCATTTGCTATCTCTTTTCCCGCTTGGGAATTCATGGGTTTAGGTGGTCAGGCGACCGCTTCTCTTCCCTTTACCGCGTTTATCAGCATGGGGATGACCTCTTTGAGGTCTCCGACTATGCCGTAGTGCGCGACCGAGAATATGGGGGCGGAGGCGTCGGTGTTTATGGCGATTATTTTTGCGCTGCCGCTCATTCCCGCGCGGTGCTGGACCGAGCCGCTGATGCCGCAGGCTATGTAGAGTTTGGGACGGACCGTGACGCCGGTCTGGCCCACCTGGTGATCGTGGTCTATCCACCCCGCGTCCACCGCCGCGCGCGAGGCGCCCACCTCGCCTCCGATGGCTTCGGCCAGCTTGTGGATAAGCGCGAAGTTTTCCTTGGTGCCGACGCCGTAGCCTCCGGCCACCACTATCCTGGCGCCCTTGAGGTTGATCTTAGACTCGGCCTTGACGCGCTCGATGACCTTTACGATGGTGTCGGCGTCGTCAAGCTCCACCTTTACCGGCGTGACCGCTCCCTTGCGGCCTGCCACGGGAGGAGTCATCAGCATAACCCCTTCGCGCACCGTGACCATCTGGGGGTCTTCCCACGAGTTGGCTATGGTGGCGATTATGTTGCCGCCGAAGGCTGGGCGTATCTGCATGAGGCGGTTTTTCATCACGCGCTGGCCCGCCTTGTCCTCGAAATCGTCTATTTCAAGGGCGGTGCAGTCGGCGGTGAGGCCGCCTTGAACCGTGGAGGCTACGCGCGGAGCCAAAGAACGGCCCACTGCGGTCGCGCCGAACATAAGGATATTCGGTTTGTGCTCTTTTATGAGGGAGACGATGATTTTAGTGTAGGGGAGGGCCGAGTATGGCTCAAGGCGGGGGTCTTCTCCGAGAAACACATTGTCTGCGCCGTATTCGTGAAGTGTTTTGGAGAGCGAGGCTACCGCCTTGCCCAGCAATATCGCCTCTACTTTCACCCCCAGCCTGTCGGCCAGCTCTCGCCCCTTGCATACAAGCTCAAGGCTGACTTCGGCTATTTTCCCGCCGTCCTGCTCGATGAAAATCCAGACATTTCCTGCTTTTTGGCTCATGTGCCCACATTTTCCCAATTTTAAGACGCGCCTTTTGGGGGCGCGAAAGTTGAAGTTGCTCTTTGCGGTCAGACGAAGACGTGGTCGGCGGTAAGCTCTTGCACGAGGGCGCTTATCGCCTCTCTGGCGGGGGCTATTTCCTTGTAGTCGGCCCCTGCTATGACAACGCTCTCGACCTTTTTGACCTTGGTGGGAGAGCCCGCGAACCCCACGCGGTTTTCGTCGGCGCCCACGTCGGCGGCGCTCCACTCGTGAATCCAGAGGCCGCGCTCCTTGAGCCTTTTTTCTTCGAGGGCAAGGGCCTGGGAGTCCTCGTAGTCGGCCCCGCCGTGGCGGGCCAAAAGTTCGGAGCGGGTGACGGCCTTTTTGTATTGCATGAGCCGCCTTGCCCCTGCCGGACGGGGGGTGTTGGCGGAGGATACGACTGTGAAGAGGGCGGGGAGGGGGGCCTGAACAATTTCGTAACCGCCGTCGATAAGGCTCTTGGCCTTTATCTTGCCGCCGGAAATCTCCAGGACCTCCTCGACGTAGGTTATCTGCGGTATTTCCAGCTTTTCAGCTATCTGCGGCCCCACCTGGGCGGTGTCGCCGTCAATCGCCTGCCTGCCGCAGAGGATGAGGTCGAACTTGCCGAGCTTTTTTGCGGCGCAGGAGAGTGCGTAGCTGGTGGCCAGGGTGTCGGCGCCGGCGAATTTGCGGTCGGTGAGGAGAATAGCCTCGTCCGCGCCCATGTAAAGGGAGTGGCGAAGGACCGCGACCGCCGCCTGGGGACCCATGGTGCATACGGCGACTCGCCCCCCGAAGCGCTCTTTGAGCGAGAGGGCGAGTTCTAGGGCGTTGAGGTCTTCGGGGTTGAAGATGGCGGCCAGCGCCCCTCTGTTTACGGTGCCGTCGGCCTTCATCGCCTCGCCGGAGATGTTTTTGGTGTCCGGGACCTGTTTGATGAAAACAAGCGAAGTCAGACTCAAGATGCCCTCCATTAATGGATTGGTTTTGCCGGTTTTCCTGTGTTTTTAAGTAAGCCTTCCGATGGTTTTCGCGAGTGAAAAACGTAACAGCTAAGGGAGTTGTCCGGCAATAGAAAAATTCAGCGGACGGCGGCGAAAAGCCGCAAAAACAAAGCGGTTTTTCACAATTGGAACAAGCGTCGGGTTGTATTTTGGAGGGCCGGATTAGAATTCACTGCGCCACAAGCGTAAATACAAAAATGTAATAAATAAATTATTTAGGTACAAAATTGTAATGTAGATGCGCGGAGATTTTCTCCGCCCCCCTCTCGGTAGATTGAAAATAATTTAGTTAAAACAATAGGTTGCCCCATTAAATCTGGAAAATCAATCCCTTGGCACGCTCGATGCAATATGAGAGGCCGTTGGCTAAACCACTCCAACCAAAGGGAGACTTATTATGAGGAATTTTCTTGAGAAAGCCGGAAAAAGATGGCTTCCGGCGACAATTGCGGCCCTCCTGGCCGGATCCGCGGCCTTCGCCGAGGGCGGGGCTAAAATAGACTCCGGCGACACGGCGTGGCTTCTTTCGAGCGCCGGGCTTGTCCTTTTGATGACGCCTGGGCTCGCCTTCTTTTACGGCGGCCTCGTCCGCAAAAAGAATATGCTCTCGATATTGATGCAGTGCTTCATGGCGATGTGCCTTGTGACGGTGCAGTGGTTCTTTTTCGGCTACAGCCTTGCCTTCGGTCCCGACATCGGCCATTTCATCGGCAATCTGGACTGGGCTTTCCTGAAGGGGGTCGGCGCCGACCCGAACGTGGACTACGCGGCCACCGTACCCCACATCGCTTTCATGGCGTTCCAGCTCAAGTTCGCGATAATAACCCCCGCGCTCATCATAGGCGCTTTCGCCGAGCGAATGAAGTTTTCGGCCTTCTGCGTCTTCACTCTCCTTTGGGCGACTTTGGTTTACTCGCCGGTCGCGCACTGGGTATGGGGCATCGGCGGTTTCCTGAGGGAGATGGGTGCGCTCGATTTTGCTGGCGGCGCGGTCGTCCACGTGAACGCGGGTATGGCGGCGCTGGCCGCGGCACTCATCCTAGGCAAGCGCGTCGGCAAAAGCGCCCAGCCCCACAGCCTTCCCTTTGCGATACTTGGCGCGGGGATGCTCTGGTTCGGCTGGTTCGGCTTTAACGCGGGAAGCGCCCTGGCCGCCAACGGCGTAGCCGCTACCGCCTTTGTGACCACGCACATCGCCACCGCCGTGGCGGGTCTGGTCTGGTCGCTTCTCGACTGGGGTTACCACAAAAAGCCCACGACTCTTGGCATGATAACCGGCGCGGTGGCCGGCCTCGTGGCTATAACTCCGGCGGCGGGTTTCGTGACGCCGGTAGGGGCTATGTTCATCGGCCTCGGCTCCGCCGTAATCTGCTTTTGCTCGGTCACTTTCATCAAGACCAAGTTCGGTTACGACGACACCCTCGACGCTTTCGGCGTACACGGCGTGGGCGGCATCTGGGGCGCGATAGCCACCGGCATCTTCTGCGTGACGGGCGCCCCCGACCAGCTCTGGATACAGGTCAAGGCCACCGCCATAACCGCCGCCTTCTCCTTCGTCGCCAGCGTAATCATCTTCAAGCTCATCGATATGGCCATGGGCCTTAGGGTGAGCGAGCAGGAAGAGCGCGTCGGGCTCGACCTTACCCAGCACAAAGAAACCGCCTACACCCTTTTGGATTGATGAAAGGAAGACCACAAATGAAATACGTCATAGCGATTATCCAGCCCGACAGGGTTGATGCGGTGCTCGACTTGCTGGAAGAAAAAGAGATTCACCTCGTCACCGTCTCAAGCGTCCTTGGGCGCGGGCGGCAAAAGGGAATAGCAAGCGTTTACCGAAGCGTGCAGGAATCGGGGAATCTGCTAAGGAAGGTCAAGCTGGAGATAGCCGTCAACGATGACTACCTCAAGGTAACGCTTGACGCAATCTCATCGGCGGCAAGGACCGGCGAGGTGGGGGACGGCAAGATATTTGTCTTCAACCTTGAAGATTGCGTGAGAGTGCGGACCGGTGAAAGGGGCCCGCAGGCCATAGGCTGACAAGAGCGCAAAGTAAAAAAGCCCGCCGGAGACGGCGGGCTTTTTTATTGCCCAAGGCGATTTGAGTTCTCGTCATCGATGTGAAAGAAA
>SRXB01000459.1 GCA_009724975.1 bacterium
AAAAAAATCATGGAAGAACTGCGAAAATACGCGGACGAGCACCAGGAGCGCTACGGGCGCTTCCCCAAAACCCTCATTTTCGCCCATAACGACCTCCCCCACACCTCCCACGCCGATCAACTCGTAACCACGGCAAGGGATGTTTTCGGCAGAGGCGACGAATTCGTCAAAAAAATCACAGGCAAGGTTGACCGCCCGCTTCAGGCGATACGCGAATTCAGAAACCGCGACAAAACCGGAATCGTCGTAACGGTAGATCTCCTTTCAACCGGCGTTGACATCCCAGACCTTGAATTCATCGTCTTTTTGCGCCCCGTCCAGTCGCGAATCCTCTTTGAGCAGATGCTTGGGCGCGGCACTCGCAAAAGCCCAAATCACCCCGATAAATCGCACTTCACCGTCTTCGACTGCTTCGACGGCACACTATTGGAGAGCTTCAGCAAAGCCACCTCCATGACAGTGGAAAAGCTCTTGCCGCCCACCCGCACCATAATCGAGATAATCGAAGACATCTGGCAAAACCGCGACCGCGACTACAACACCCGTTGCCTCGTCAAACGCCTTCGCCGCATAGATAAGGAAATGTCCGCCGAGGCTCGCACAGCCTTCGCCGCTTTCATACCAAACGGCGACGTGGGAGCCTTCGGCGAAGAGCTACCAGCAAGGCTGAAAAAAGACTTCACCGGCACAATGCAGATACTCCGCAACGCCGATTTTCAAAACCTCCTCTTAAACTACCCACGCGCCAAGCGCACCTTCGTCGTGGCCCTGGAGAATGAAGACACTGTAACGAGCGAGTGGAAAGTAAAAGGCAACGACGGCAAGGAATACAAGCCAGACGACTACCTAGCCGCCTTTTCGCGCTTCGTCGCCGAAAAAGCCGACGAGATACAGGCCATCGGCATACTTCTCGACCACCCCAAAGACTGGAATCCCGACGCGCTTAAAGAACTGCGTGAAAAACTCGCCTCCGCGCCCCAGCGCTTCACGGTCGAGCACCTACAAAAAGCCCACCAGATAAAACACCACAAAGCCCTTGCCGACATAATTTCAATGGTCAAGCGCGCCGCCCGCGCAGACGAAAGCCTCTACACCGCCGAAGAGCGCGTAAACCGCGCCTTCATGCGGATAACCGGCGCAATCGGCTACACCGTGGAACAAAAGCAGTGGCTCGACCGCATCCGCTCCGCGATGATCGAAAACCTTTCCCTTGACCGCGACGACTTTGATACATTACCCGTCCTCGTAAACGGCGGCGGCTGGGGCAAAGCAAAACGAATCTTCGGCGAAAAACTTTCCGAACTTATCAAAAAACTAAACGAAGCCGTAGCAGCATAGAAAAGG
>SRXB01000460.1 GCA_009724975.1 bacterium
AACCTGCACTGGTCGACCACCGAGACCTGGCTCACGGCAACCGGCAAGAACAGCTGGACCTTCGACGCCGGCAGCTACCTTTTAAATGACGCGACTTACACAGTAAAGGCCCGCGCAATAGACAATGCCGACAACGTCTCCTCGGTCGCCACCTCAACCTTCACGCTCAACAAGAGCGGGGCGTCGGTGGCTTACACGACCCTTACCGCAAACCTCTCGGCACCGCGCATACTTCTCAACGCCGGATCTGTGACCGTGACGGGCAAGCTCACTAAGTGGCCAACAAGCACCCAGCCCGTGGTTCTCAACGCCAAGACTATCACCTTCGAAGTGACTGACCCTGACGGGCTCACGGCTTCCATCACCCCGACATCGACCCTGACTAATACCGACGCGGGCCACTATACGGCGACCCTCACGGGATTTGACAAACCCGGGCCTTATTACATCAAGGCGAAGTTCGCGGGCGACGTCTCCACCAACCCGATTCTCGGCTCCTGCGAGTCCCTTCCGGCGCAGCTCCTCGTCGGGTCGGCGGCTGGCTACGCTATAATTGTCGAAGGCAGGATCCTTGACGGCGAGGGCATGGAGAGCCACAACAAGACCGCCAACAGGATTTACCAAAAGCTCCTAAAGCGCAATTTCGCGCCGGACGACATCTACTACTTCAACTACACGGCCCAGGCGGATGTAGACGACGCCACCCCTACAAAGGCAGAGATACAGTACGCCATCGAAAACTGGGCGGCATCGAAGATGACGTCCAGCCCCGCGCCTCTGCACATAATCATGGTCGATCACGGGTTGCGCGATTCCTTCATGATATATCCAGATACGATATCCCCCACGGAGCTGTCGGGCTGGGTTTCCACGCTGGAGAGCGCCATATCCGGTACCGACGCGGAGAACGAGAAGATAGTAGTAGTTATCGGGTCGTGCTACTCAGGCAGTTTCATCCCCGCCCTTTCGAACTCATCCTCGACCAACAAGCGCATAATCATAACCAGCGCCGCCTCCGACGAAGAGTCTTACCGTGGCCCGCTGGAGCCTGATACGGTCCGAAGCGGCGAGTATTTCCTTGAGGAGTTTTATACTTCGCTCGGCAGGGGCAAGTCCTTCAGGGATGCCTTCGTCGCCGCCACCGAACAAACCGAGGCGTACACCAAGAGCAACTCCGAGGCCGCTAATTCAGCTAACGGCTATTTTGACAGCTCCGTCCAGCACCCCCACCTCGACGACAACGGCGACGGCAGGGGGACGAACCTTGTGAGCGCCGGATCCGACGACGGACTTGTCGCGGGCGAGGTTTTCCTTGGCTTCGGCAATAAT